>JBHITY010000100.1:0-4110 GCA_042138585.1 Candidatus Nitrosopumilus sp. | reverse complement strand
GTTAGGAATCAAAATCGGAAAGTATCGAAACATAACAGTAAATTCATTAGAGTTGGCAAAAGGAGACATTGTAGTAGAACTTGGGTGTGGAACAGGCTTGAATTTTTCTCGGGTTTTAGATAAAATTGGAACTGAAGGAAAATTAATCGGTGTGGATATTACTGATAAAATGCTCGATCAAGCACAAAAACGGGTAAATGAAAATGGATGGACAAATGTAGAGTTAGTGCAGAGTGATTTTGCAGAATATATTTTTCCTAAAGATGTCGACGGGATTTTTGCAACGGGGGCACTTCAATATTCTCGACAATATGATGAAATAATCAAGCGAGGATATAATGCATTAAAAACTGGCAAAAAATTTGTTGTGATGGATTTCAAAATGTCACAAGGTCCTGCAAAAATATTTGCCCCATTGCTTATTGCATTTACAAGACCGTTTGCAGCTGATGAAGAATATCTTAAAGGAACTGCGTGGAAATCAATTGAAAAATATTTTGAAGAAACTTCTTACAAAGAAGGATGGGGAGGATTTTTGTATATTTCATCTGGCACTAAGACCAAATAATTTTCAGATCTAATACGGTTTGACAAATACTGGTTAAGAGATATTCAATACAAATAATGGCTTCAAGATTGTAGAGAAAAATACATTGGACAAATAGACAAGTTGAACAGATGTCTGGATTTTTTCCCATAAGTCAAATAATTAGATTCTAAAAAAACTCAATCCGCCCTGTATAATCACACTAGAGGAAAAAGATTCTTTTTTAAAATCAGAGAAATTTATTGAAAATCAAGCCTAAAAACCGTAATTTTGGGAATCATTGGATCTTTAGGTCTTGAATAATATGACAAATAGAAATTAATTGATAATCCTTTTCGATAATTCCAAAAATGGGACTAATAATTTATTTCATAAACTAGTGCTAACATATTTTTTTATTGTATGAAGACAAAAGGCTAGAAAGTATTCGAAAATTAAAAATTCTAGACACGATTCCTGAAGAGGTTTATGATGAAATTGTGAATAGTGTTAAAGAAAAATTTAATGTTCCAATTGCACTATTATCAATTGTAGATCTTGACAGGCAGTGGTTCAAATGCGGTATCGGAGTTGAAGTTAGTGAAACGCCAAGAAGTGCATCTTTTTGCTCAAGAGCAATTCAGGAATATAGACCAATGATAATACCTGATGCAACCAAAGATCCAAGATTTATGAATAATGAATTAGTAACTGGTGAATTTGGGTTAAGATTTTACGCCGGAGTGCCAATTAAAACTCCCGAAAACTATATGCTTGGAACTGTTTGTATCATCGATAAGAAACCAAGAGAATTTTCTAAAAATGACGAAGCAGAGTTGATCAATTTTGCAAAATTAATTGAAGAGGAGTTAGTAGCACGTCAAAAAAAATTAGATGGTGAAAAATTCATCCAAAAGGAACCACATAAAACATCTGAAAAGATGAAAAAAATGGATGAAAAGTATGAGTTCTTTCGAATTTTATCTCATGAACTAAAGACGCCTTTAATGATAATATCAGGCGCAAGTGACTTTCTAAATGAGGAGTATGACAATTTAGATAAAAATGAACATAAGAAAATTTTGGAAAATATTAGAAATGAAGTACTATCTCTAAAATTCCTAATTAACAAAAATCTCACCTTGCAAAAAACAGGAGTTTATGACATTGAAAAAAGAGTTGAAGAGACAGATTTGAGAATTTTTATGAACACAGTTAAAGAAAAGTTTGAAAAAGTTGTCAATGAGCATGGAATGTTATTAGAAATTAACGATAAAACAAATAATTCATGTATAATGGATAAAGAAATGATGTATCATGTATTCTCAAATATCCTAAGTAACGCAATTCAACATTCACCAAAAAAAAATTCAATAATTACAATAAATGCCAGTTCAGATGATACTTATGCATTATTTTCAATTTCCAATACCAAAACAAATCCTACCAAAAAAGTTGGAAGAGAAATCTTTAATATTAAAAATAGGACACTTGGAAGATTAGACAGTAATGGATTGGGACTCTTTATCGTAAAGAAGATAATTGATGATCACTATGGCAGTGTTTGGGTGGAAGATGATAATAAAACAACAATTCATTTCAAAATCCCATTAGATTACAAAAATATGTCATAAATCTACATCACAAACCTACTTTTTGTTTTGGTGTTGGTTGATTCTAAACTCTTCAAAAACAAAGAATCTAGGTTACAAAAAATTGATCTAGGCAGGGTGTTTAGTATAGAAAAAATGAAGTTAATCATAAATTTAGTAAAAATTACTTCAAAACATGATTTCTGGATTTGCAACTCCTGAAGGAACCAAAAAATTTGCCCAAAATTCAGGCGTAAATCAGACCAATTTCAAAGAATTTGAGAACCTTACTTTATCAAATGTTGGGGTTGGAACCTATCTTGGTGATGCTGATGCCAGAACCGATGAATTGGTATCTGCTGCAGTGAAGCAATCGATTTTGTCTGGTGTTAATGTGATTGATACTGCCATTAATTATCGTGCTCAAAAAGCAGAACGTTCTGTGGGAAAAGCAATCTCTGAATTAATCCAAGAAAATAAAATTAACCGTGATCAGATATTTGTTTCATCTAAAAATGGATACGTAACAAATGATGCTGATGTACAATTAGGCTTTTGGGAATATGTAAAACAAGAATATACTGACAAAGGAGTTCTCAAAGAAGGAGATGTAACATCTGGCTATCACTGTATGACTCCAACGTACCTTTCGGATCAATTAGATCGAAGTTTAAAAAATCTTGATTTAGAATGTCTTGATTTGATGTATCTTCATAATGCTGTTGAAGGACAAATTAAAGACATTTCAAAAGAACAATTTCTAAAAAACTTGCAATCAGTTTTTGAGTTGTATGAACAAAAACGTGATGAGGGAAAAATCAAATTTTATGGAATGGCAACATGGGAATGCTTTAGAGTTTCAAATGACAATCCTCAGTATCTTTCATTAGAGGATACGGTAAACATGGCCAAAAAAGCAGGTGGTGAAAATCACGGATTCAAGTTTATTCAACTACCATTCAATTTGTATTATGATCAGGCATTACTAGGTAAAACTCAAACAATTCAAAATAACCCTGTTTCTTTATTAGAATCTGCAACAAGATTGGGAATTGGTGTTTTTACAAGTGTTCCATTAATGCAAGGCCGATTGTTACAACCAGGTGTTATGCCTGAATTTAGTGATTTGAAACCCTCTATGCGTGCATTGCAGTTTATTCGCTCATCTCCTGGGGTTATTGCACCACTCGTAGGTCAAAAATCTGCAGAACATGTTTCAGAGAATCTGGAAGTGATGAAAATCCCTCCATACTCTGATGATGAGTTTCTTGGTCTTGTTAAGAAACTAACTTCCTAAGAAATTCTTTATCCCGACTTCAAAATCATATAGAAAGCTAATAAGTAGGTGATCTCTGAGTAGAGAACGCATGTCTGGAAAGATATATGATTACTCGAAAATCTGTGACACCATTAAAGACTCTGACCCAAAAATTAGATTTGCTGGTGTAATTAATGAGAGAGGAAGACTAGTTGCAGGTGGAATGAAACCAAATGTGGAGCCACTGGAAAGTGAGAAAGATGACGAGATGATTTTCATGGAACTTGCCTTACGTGTTAAAATGAGAAGAGAGTTTGATAAACAACTTGGAACCGTAAACTTTGCATTGGCTTCTCGTGAAAGAGCATTGGCAATCAGCGTTCCAATTAATGAAGATATTTTGTATGTTGCAGCAGAACCTGACTCTGATTATGGTGCTCTCCCAAAAAAAATCATTGATATTGTTAACGCCTAGTACGATCTTTTAGTGAATGTATAAATAGAATTTACAGAAGAAAAATTTGTGCCAGTAGATCCTGTTTGTGGAATTGAACTTGATGAAGAATTAGCATTATTACATGAACATGATGGAAAAAAATTCTATTTTTGTTGTAATGGCTGCAGAAGAATCTTTATCAAAAAACCTCGTAAATACAAATAGTCTCAGATAGGAAAAGCACCACACATTCTGCAGAATTTTGAATTTTCAACTTTGTGTTTACAATATGGACACA
>JBHITY010000099.1:0-4118 GCA_042138585.1 Candidatus Nitrosopumilus sp. | reverse complement strand
CTTAGAGAAATGGATGCAAAAGTAATTCATGATTTATGGAAAAAACATCCTGAGGATTCATCCTATGTTAAACCAATACTAGACCACAAAACAGAATCTCAAATTGCAAAAGAGATATTTTCTTCTCAATAGATGCCAAATTTTAGCACTAGGAAGTTATTTATCACTAGGTTATATACAATGAGGGACAATCACTTCTATGGCAGAAGAACAAGAATGGGCAAATTTGCTTGCTGAAGTTTTTGACAAACTTACAGAAAAACACGCCGCCATCACTTATCAATTTGATGATCTTGAGATGAAGGGCAGAGTCGAAAGAAACGGCAAAGTAGTCCCTACAGGTACAGTTTCCCTTAAAGGAAAACTGACAATCACCACAAAATGAGGTTGCGAGTATGAAAAAAAGTCAACTCCCCGCCAATTTTTTATTATCTTTAACTGATGGCACTCTAAATGTCACATGTGACAACCAACCATCAATTAATTTCACATCAGATAAAAATACAAGAATAATCGATATTGTAGATATTCCAGTTAAAATATCTGGAAAACCTGGAATAATCAAACAATTATCTGAAGCAAAGTCACTTGCTAAAAAATTAAAAGAAGAGGATGTTACATTAGAGATAAAGTTTCAGGGAGACACCGTACTCAAATTAGGAAAAGATGCAAATCCAAAATTAGCAAAAATTGTTACATTAAGCAGCGACATAGAAATTTCAGATTTAAAAAAATTAAAAAAACTTAGTGAGATGCTATAAGAAATTATTTTTAGGATTAAAGAACCTTGAAAAAAATTTACTTTGTATTATTCCTACTAATTCTAGTATCCACGAATCAGGCATTTGCACACAAGCTAATTAATCATGATGATTCTCACAGAGACTATGAATCAGCTCTACTAATTCCTGATCATAAAATTTCATGGGCAATTTATGAGAATTTAGGCACAAATGAGGCCAAATATTACACGTTTGATGCCAAAAAAGGGGACTCGTTTTATGCGAGTATTGTAATTCCAAAAATTCAAGGGCTTGAATTTTACGCTCCAACAATTAATTTTATTGAGCCAAATAATGATGAGAGTAAATTTTCAGTGGAAAAATTTCTTTATGAGGGAGATTATCCAGGAAATGAATTCTACGAACCATTTGGACAAGTGACATACTGGGAAAGACAAGAAATCAATCTTGAAATTCCATATGATGGGAAATATTTTCTTGTTGTAGCAGATGAAAAAGATCAAAGTGGAAAATATAGTTTAGCGATTGGCACAATTGAAGATTTTTCAGGTGCAGACTTTTTTACAATTTTACCTAAGGCATGGTTTGATACAAAAATTTTTGTCAATGATTATTTTTCACTTTTAATTTTCTTTGCAGTTTTATTTCTAATAATTGGTTTACCAATATTTTTTTCTGTAAAAAGAAGACGTAGGTCAACCTAACTTTAAAAAAATTTGTGCGTAAAAAAATTAGTCAAGTCTAATTAGTTGCATCTAATTTTCGTGTTGTTTAATAGAATTAAAAACTATAATGAATTATGAATGCATGGAATAAATTTTGGAAATGGTATGAGAATAAAATTCTAGGAAGCATCATTGTGATTGCAGTTATTCAATTCATTCAAGTACCACATATGGTTTGGAACGCAGACATTATGTTAGAAGCAGGTCTTGTTTCAAGAGTACATCCAGTAATTGATTGGTTCTTGTACGGAGTAGACTTGATTGAGATTGTTTCAATTGTTAATGTTGGAATGATCATGTACAGTCTTATTAAAAAACGTCAAAGCAAAAAGCAAGAGATTAGTGCATAGTCATTCTTTTGCTTTCCAAACAACTCTTTGAGGGAAAGGAATTTCAATTCCTGCCTCATCTAAAGCATTTTTTAAGACTTTAAGCAATTTTGGAGATACCTGATCCCAATCTTCCCTAGGATGCCAAACTAAAACTTCAATATTTACACTTGAATCAGCTAATTCATTTATTCTAAAATCAGGTTTTGGAAGAATTAAAGCATAAGGCATTTCTTTTCTTATTGCTTTTCCCATTACAGAGATTGCACCGTCAATGTCTTCTTTGTATGCAATCCCTACCATTGCCTCTGAACGTCTTACAGGTGTGGATGATAGAGAACGAATGTTTGTTGTGAAAAAGGATTCATTTGGAATTCTAGTAATTGTTCCATCAAACTGCCTAACTCGTGCAGAAAATGTACTGATATCTAAAAGAGTTCCAGAGATTCCAAGTCCTGGGAGATCAACTGAATCACCTTGTTTAACGGGTTTCTCAATCATTAAAAATATTCCAGAAATCAGGTTTGATACAACTGACTGTGTTGCAAAACCAATGACAACACCAAATATTCCACCAGCTACAAGCAATCCAGAAAGATCAACACCAGTGGTTGAAGTAAAAACTAAAAATGAAATTACAATAATTCCAAAGTATAGTAATTTACCCAAATTTTTGGCACTGTCTTGAGAAAGTTTTGGAGCATAGTATTTTGTAAACAATAGCTTTACAGTTCTGGCGATGATTACACCAACTGCCATGATTATACCTCCAATTAACAATGAAAGTAAGGTTAGTCCGGATGTTATCTCAACTTGATCAAGACCTTGGAAAAATTCAAAAACCATTAATCAACACCCATGTTCAGTCTTTTTACAAGTTCTTTTCTTTCATAATCAGGAGATTTAGTCCAATCGGTGGAAATGTTTCTAGTTGAAATATCCAGTGTTTCTATTGTTAGTTTTTTCTTTAAAACTGCATCAATTGAATCGTAAATTGCCTTTGAACCATTATAATAAATTGAATTATCAGTTACAGGAAAGATTACTTTAGAGATAGATTGTCCTCGAGAAAGTTCATTTCCAAAATGAATTTCCATTACAGCATCAATGTAAGGTTTTGAGTCATCATAAGATTCAACAATTTCAGATTTTGTGTATTTACATAGGGTTCCAGATTCAGGAGTCCCATAAAGTCCAAATCTTGAGTTAATGGGGTCACAGGTAAAAAAATCAAGAGAATTTTTATTTTCTCCATTAATTAGAAAAATTCCAATTTCAATTGGACATCTAGCAAAAATCTTTGCTTGAGAGTTTTCTGACAAAAACACAGGGGTTTCAAGTTCCAAGTAAAGATATGATGTTCTATGAGAAGGGTGGTTAAGTGGTCTTATAGGGGCAACTTCAATACGGATTTGGTTATTTTTAGTTGGAATCATTTTTTCAACAGTATTTTCCTCAGAGTCTCTTCTAAAATAAGAAAAAACATTTTCCCCAATATTTCTAAATTTGATGTCAATATTTGGAAGTATGAAGTCAAGATCATCGCTAATATCATAAATTCCATAATTCGTGTAATTGGGAGTTAATTCACTCAAAGCAATTCTCGATTTGAGTACTAGAATTTAATCTATAAGGTTTTCAAAAAATAGTTTTCAATAATCCAAAATGATTGAGGGGGTAACTATTCTAATTCTAATAAGATGTTTAATTTACCAAAGTCCTCATTGATTCTAAAATTATATGTTAATGATGGATCATAAAGGAATTGAGTTCCACCATAACCAATGTTAGGACCAAATAAGATGTTGAATTCTCTGGTATCTCCAGGGTTGATGACTATTTGACCGCTGGTAAAGTCCATGCCAGAATACTTGAATGCTTTTGAGCCATCCCATACATCATATGCACATATCTGTGGACTAGTACAATTTAGAGCAACAATATCAGAACCAACATTTTCAGCTAGCATTCTAATTGTCAAAATTGCTTGTCCTGTTGGAGAAATCTCAAATTCACTTCCTTCAGTTCCTAATCCTTGCCAATAGTAAATGATTGGACCAACTTCAAACTTTTGTGCAGTTGTTTTGTACTCATAAAGTTGAATTGCTTTTTTGATTGGCTTTTCACAGTCTAATCTCTGATAGGCTTTGGTAAATTCAGAACACTTTTCAAGTTCGGTTTCAAGTTCGGCCAATTGAGGATCAGAACTTTTTGGTGTAGAAGTTGTTTCAGGAGATTCAGAAGATGCAGTAGATATCAATCCTAATGACATTAAGTGCTGAATTGCATTAAGAAACTCACCATCAGATGTTACCCCGCTT
>JBHITY010000098.1:0-4175 GCA_042138585.1 Candidatus Nitrosopumilus sp. | reverse complement strand
TTTACTGGAATTGAAGGTAACTGTCCCAATCCTGCAAATATGAATTCGGTATCTTTTTCTTGAGTAGCAATTAGAGTGTATGTTCCTTTAGTTGATGATTGTAGTGTCGTATATTCAAATTCTACAAATCCTGATTCATCTAACTGAATGATATCTGAGAATAATTCTTTACCTTGAGGACCTTCTAAAATAATTTCAATTGGTTTGTTGGGCAATGCAGTTCCATTAAACTTCATTACCTCTCCTGGTTCAAATTTCAAATTGTATGGTGCAATGATTATCTTCTTGTCTGATTCCACTGTCCATGATTTTAGAATATTGTCCCTACCATCACTAATTGTTGCACTGTACTTGCCAAATGGTGTGTCTAATGGAATTATGATTGGTTCTGCCAACTTCCAATTACCTTTTGAGCCAATTTCCGCAGTTCTTGAATTAATGATGTCTCCATCTGGATTTGTAATTTCTGCAGTAATAGCTCCATTAGGAACTCCTGTACCTGAAATCTCTAAAAAGTCTCCTCTATGAATTACATTTGGAATTCCTTTGATTGTTAGTTTGATATTGTCTGCCTCTGGAATTCTATTTTCAACTTCTCCTATCCTGAGACTGATCTTCTTTTCTTCTCCATCACTGTCTTTGACCTTGAAATCTACCCTGTCTGCATCTTGATTTTCAGGAATCTTCATTGTAGTCATAAAGTGACCATTTTCATCTGTAACGAAACTACCAATTTTTGAATTATCTATGTAAAAGTCAAATTCTTGTGAAGCACCAAAATTATCTCCAGTAACTCTTATGGATGAACCAACATTTGGTTTCTCTGGAACAATTCTAAAAACTGAATCAGAAAGAATTCCTGCACCTGTTGGTGTTTGTACTGGTTTGATTTGAGTATTTTCTACAACTTTGGGTAATTCTTTTGGAAGTACTTTTCCTGTTCCTTGTTGTGCACCCTTACTATCTAACGCTTTCCAATTAACTCCTGGATTTTTGTCATCAGCTTTTACTCCAAACTTTACTGATTCTCCTTTCTTGATTGGTTCAGGAGTTGTAAAAATGATAACTCCTTGTGGAGTTTTATGACCTGCCCACCCTTTTTCAGTTTTAAAAGATTTGAAATTAAAATCAGAACCAAGCCAAATTCTAAAAGTATTGATTTCTTCATTAGACTCGTTTGTAAATTCCACAATCACAGTTTCATCCAGTCCTATACTGCTTGCAGTAATTTCTTCAGCAAATGCATCTGGAATTGAAATTAAGGCAATTGAAAATAATAATACAATTGAAAGGAAAATTCCTCTCATAGAGGATTTATTCATTATATTCAAAGTCGCCATCTCTCAATTAAACCTTAAAGGATTTTTCATAAGTAAACTTCTTAAGCTTTAGCCTTTTGGAATTTATCCAAATCTGACTTTGTGTTGGAATTTTGGTATTGTCTGATTCGTTCAGCAATTAATCTGTACAATGATCTGAATTGGTCTTTTGTCTTATCTGAGAGAAAACTTGTCTCCTCTAATGAAATTTTTTCGCAAATGTACCTAGTAATATCTTCATTATCAAATTCGCCCCAATCATCATCACTATGATTTCGCCAAATATTTCTTAATTTCTCCAAACTACCTTTTCCATCTTCTGATAATACATCCTCTGATGTGAGATTTGAGAATCCCTCCTGTCTTAACTTGATCTCATATGTCTGGTTTACTGGATGCAAATAGTCCTCAAGAACAATATAGTCTTCAATGGATTCGAGTTTTTTTCCTTCTAATTCAAAGAAAATGGTCTGAATTGGTGAGAATTCATTTGAGACCAATTGGGCTGAAATTTGCTTGGATTCTTCAGTATTATCTAATAGGATAAAAGTTCTGTATCCGTGATTTCTGTAAAAAATTGCTAAAGGTAAAACTGAATTTTTGTTATATGCTGCAACCACATTGAGTGGATTCATTGAGATATTTGGATCTTGTAGGAATTTGTCAAATGCATTAAGATACATTGAATCTGACATTGTCTCTACAATAATTACTGGTCTAGAGTTTGTTCCAATCTCTCTATCAACAATAGATTCAACTTGTCCCCTTGACAATCCATACAAAATTGGTGTCAATGTCTTGTCATCTGCATTCCAATAATCATAGAATATTCTACTAAGGTGTTTTCGTTTATCCAACTCTACAACAAGCAAATTTCCTGGAGTGTAATCAAAGATCATAAATGGTGAGTGTGTTGCATACAAAACTTGGTTAGAGCCTGCCAAGTTTTTCAACAAATCTGAAATTCCCATTTGTTGTGTTGGATGAAGATTTCTTGCTGGCTCATCTAAAAGTAAAATTGCCTCTTTAAGTTCTGCTCTTTGAGTTTCTGCTGCAAAGTTAACAATAAATGAAAATGTCCATTTGAAACCTTCTGCTCTTCTGTTTAGTAATCCTGTGTTGGTAACTGTTCCATCTCTATGCACATCTGAAATTACAACACTCATGATATTTCCTGGATTGTATCTCAAGTCTACATGAATAGGATCTCCTTTCCATGCAGGATTTAGTTTGCGTGTCAATCTGTTGCTTGCTGCATTTAGTAATTTGATACATTTTGATGGACTCTCTTTAACTTCTTCTAATTCATTCATGTCTAATTCTGCTAGGTAGAAGAGATTTCTTACAGTTTCAGCCTTGTCAAACTCTTCAACATATTCAATAGAATCTGCTCTTTCTCCCTTTTCCTCTCTGAGATATTCATTGAGGTTGATATTTCCATAGATTTTTTTGTAATCAGAAAAATAAACAAACCTAGGATGCAGTTCTGATTCTATGAAATTTTGTAAAGCAGTTTTTTCACTTTTACCACTAAGTAAATTTGAAAATTGATTTTCTGGGCTCTCATAGATTTTCTCCCATTCCTCAATAACTTTGGGTTCTTGAATCGCAATGACGTGAAACTGATTGCTAAATTCTGCCATTCCTCTGTCAAATGATTCTTGACTGTTTGGAACTTCTCCATCAAAGAAAGATGTATCAATTTGAATCCTTAGGTGATTTGGAATTGTATCTAAAAATTCAATAATTTGTTTTGAGAAATTTTCCCATGAATTGATGCCTTTGTTTTCCTCCTCACCAAGCTCAATTTCATCAAATTCATACTGTACTTTGGGATTTCTGTTTGTTCTAAACAATCTAATTTTCTTCATTTCAGGAAGACCTGGAAATTTCTCTTTTACCATTTCAATCTCATGTTGATTTAGATCAAATTCTCCTTCAGCTAGTCTTATCTCATCCTTTAACTCTTCACTCATTTCATCACAAAGATCTAATTCTGAAACCTCTTCATCCCTATTCAAAAGAGTTAATGCTTGGAGAATGGTTGTTTTTCCACTTTCATTTCTTCCAACAAACGCTGCTAAATCGCCAACTGTAATCTCTCCAGAATCATGAATGCAACGATATGCCCTAACTCTGAATTTTCTAAGTCGCATCTAGCCATATTTAGTCGGCTACGATTTAACTCATTCGTCAAATTGATCTGAAGCCAATGGTTTTGCTAAATAGATATAGGGGAAACAGTGATTTTAAAACCAAATGGCATCAAAGAAAATTTTTGTAGTATTTGTCTTACCTGTAATTTTGTCAATTGCTTTTAGCTCTGTCGTAATGGCTGATATTCTTGAAAAGCCTGACAGAGAACTAGATATGATTCCTTCAATGTCTTTTTCAGGAGAGTCTCACGGTTCTGACATTGAAATAATTGGTCTATCAAAATCCTATTCAACTTCTCAAGCCGTAGAGATATCTATTGAAGTGTCTGATTCCCACTTTGACTGTGGAGATCTGTATGTTACAATTTACTCTGGAAAAGATGTAGTCACCCAAGGTGGATTTTTTGAACAATGTTTTGATGAAAGGAATGAGCTAATTCCAATAGGTGAGAAATTTTCTAAAGTAATTGATACTGCAGGCTCTTACAAGATTGTGGCAGAAATGATTTCTGAGGATCTAAAAACCATCTCTATTAGTGAAGAATTTACTGTTAAATAGGAATACTATATGAAAAATATGAAATTAAATTTAAAAAATAAGGTGATTTGATGGCAAAGAAAAAAGATGAACTAGTTGACGAGGCAAAGAAAATACAAGCAGAACTTGATGCACTAAAAAAGAAAAAAGATATTCTAGATT
>JBHITY010000097.1:0-4256 GCA_042138585.1 Candidatus Nitrosopumilus sp. | reverse complement strand
TCAGCGCATGGACTGTTACAAATACCGCAACTGGTATGGCCGCAGTTACTTGGGTCTTGATGTCATGGGCACATACAGGAAAACCAAGTATTGTTGGTGCAGCATCAGGTGCAGTAGCAGGATTGGTAACAATCACTCCAGCTTCAGGTTGGGTAGGTCCAATGGCTGCAATTATCATGGGAATTGCCGCTGGTACAGTTTGTTATGCATGTGTAGCATTCAAGAATGCAAGAAAGTGGGATGACGCATTAGATGTATGGGGAATACATGGAATGGGTGGTCTTACCGGTGCAATTTTGACTGGTACATTAGCAAGTCCACACGTATGGGATACCGGAGACGGTATTGGCGCATGGACTGGCACTGCAGAAGGAATGGAACAGCAAGCAATTAGCATCATCGGTGCTGCAGTATCAATTGCATATGCATTTGGTGTAACCATTGTAATCCTAAAGGTAATGGACGCAGTATGGCCTGGCGGAATCAGAGTCACTCCTAAAGAAGAGGAGATTGGTCTCGATTTGGCTCAGCACGGCGAAAGAGCATACGTAAACGAATAGAAAAACAACCCTTTTCTTTTCTTCTTTTTATTATTCACTCTCTAATCTTAGATTTAGAAAATTTATTTTGTGTTTCACTGCAATTCAGTGTCTTGCATAAAGTCATAAGGTATGAAAAGCATAAATACTCTTTTTATTGTAATACTATATGAATCTCATACTAATGAGCAAACAAAGAGGAACATCTTCTACAAGTTCTGAACAACCAGTCAATCGCCTAATTGGAAAGAGAAACAATCTTACACAATTCTCAACTTTGGATGACTGTCAGAAAATTACCATCCACAAAGGTACTATGACTAGAAGAATAATCAAGAAACCTCAAGTAGCAATGATTTCATCTCCTAGGATAATTATTGTTAACAAGGGTACCTCACGCCTAGATCTCAGATAAATCAAAGAAATTAATTTGATTATCTTGAATCTTTTTTAATGTTAATCTCTACTTCCCAACTAAATTCAATTCTAAATGATCCTAATGTGATTATAGCTGATACACGTTCTTTCAAAGAATATTCTGAAGGTCATATTCCTGGAGCCGTTCATTTAGACTTGTTTGCATTTCATTGGATTGATACTTCAAAACAAGGAATTGAGAATTTCAATAATCAGTCAAAATCCCTTTTATCCTTTCTTGGCGTAACTCCTGAAAAAAAAGTCATCTTTTATGATTCAGTTTCTGGCATGCTTGCAGCCAGAGGAGTGTGGATGCTGATGTACTTTTCTCATGAAAATGTCCTGATGCTTAATGGGGGTCTCACAAAATGGCAAAAAGAAAATCTAACCATTGAGACAAAACCAAATGGCTTCAAACCATCTAATTTTTCAGGCAAAATCAATCCTGAGATAATTTCTGGATTTGAGTATATTCAAGAAAATCTTGAAAATGTGAAAATTCTAGATGTCCGCTCTACTGGAGAATATGATGGTAGCACCGTTAGGGCTGCTCAATCAGGTCATATCCCAAATGCAGTCAATATTGACTGGAGTAATAATCTCAAAGAAGATGGGACTTTCAAAAGTGATGAGGAATTATCAAAAATGTATGATTTTCCAAAAGATACTAAAATTGTAACATATTGCCAAGGGGCCTATAGGGCAGCCAACTCCTTTTTGGTTCTCAAAAAACTTGGATTCTCAAATGTTAAGGTCTATTTGGGTTCTTGGGGAGAGTGGGGAAATCGATTGGATCTTCCTGTAGAAAAATAATTTTTGCAAAAACCAATTAATGCTCAAAAATTAATTGAGGTTATGGATACTTTTGATGCAATCAAAGAGCGTCGTTCAGTAAAGCACTATGATACAACTCACAAACTCTCTGATGATGAGATTGAAAAATTAATGTCTCTAGCAATATTATCTCCGACTTCATTTAACATGCAAAACTGGAGATTTGTTTTGGTAAAAGATCCTGAAATCAGAAAAAAAATTCGTTTTGCATCATGGGATCAAGCTCAGGTAACTGACTCTTCATTATTGCTAGTCCTTTGTGCTGACCTCAAATCATGGAAAAAGGATCCTGGACAATATTGGAAGGATGCTCCAAAGGAAGCTCGTGATTTTTTGGTTCCTGCTATGGGAATGTTTTACGAAGGAAAAGAACAATTGCAAAGAGATGAAGCAATGAGATCTTGTGGTATTGCAGCTCAGACCATTATGCTTGCTGCTAAATCCATGGGATACGACTCCAATCCTATGATAGGATTTGATCCAGACAAAGTTGCAGAACTAATCAGTTTACCTGAAGACCATATCATAACTATGATGATTGTAATTGGAAAACAAGTCAAATCTGCTATGCCTAGAGGTGGACAACTTCCATTAGACAAAGTTGTTTTTACAGACAAATTCGGATGAAAAGTGGTACATCCGTGAAATTCTACTATGACTTTAATTAGAATAATGTCCTTGATGGTATATCTGGAGAAATGAAAATGAAGATAGCAATAATCTCTGTGATGTTAGGATTGGCAATTCTATTTTCAATTAATGTGGTGTTTGATGATGCTTTTGGAACTTATAGAGAATCAAGAAATACTGTAAAAATTAGTCAAACAAATGAATATGCAAATTATGTTCATTTCCAACCCGAATGGAAAAGTTATCCTAGAAATCTAATTGTTGATGTCACAACAACTTGGGAACGTGAAATAATTCCAGGAGAAGAAGAAGAGTCTGATATTACAAAACATGGTGCAAAACAAAGACAAAATGGTCTTCAATATGTTAACAGCAAACCAGTTGTTGCAGTACAATATGATTATCGAGACTGTGAATCTCAATGGTTCCATTATGCAAAAACTGGCCTTGATTTTCTTGGATACAATCTAAATTTCTTTAAAGAAAATACATCTATTCCAAATTATGCATATTCTGATGAATCTCAAAAACAAAAACTACAAAATGGATTTGCTCAATTTGTACCAATTTGTACATCCAAGGAATCAACAAACTACGAGTATACTGTATCAGTAAATGATGATACCATAGGATTTGATGTGTATTTTGTTCCATCACATGTACAACAATGGTACTATTTCCAATTCCCTGAAAACTTTGAACACTATTCTGATGATGGATGTTTTGCAAACAACTTCCAAAAATTCTCAGGAGAATGTACTGGAGTTGACAAAAATGGTGGATTGCTAATTGTACTTCCTGACGAATTATCAAGACCTATGACAAAGATCTCAGTTGATCTAGTGGAGACATAACCACTTTAAGAAATTCTTGATAATCTTTTATCTTATGAAATCCCAAACCATTCATGGGATTTCTAAAGAAACTCAAAGACACTGCTGAAGCAGGTGTTGAAAAAGGAACTGACCTTGGCAAGAAAGGTGTTGAGAAAGGTGCAGAACTTGGAACCAAAGGATATGAGGCTACAAAAGATGCTGCCAAAAAAGGACACGATAAAGCTAAAGGCGACTAGATTCTTTTTTTAAAATTTTATTTTCTTTTCCAAATGAATTGGTTGTAAATTAATTCTGGTCTAATTTGTCTAAATGGTTGTGCACCACCATCATACCATTTTGTAAAGTATTCGTACAAGTGCAATCTGAGGGACTGGATATACACAATCAATCCTTCGATCATCATGATTCCCAAGTTTCCTCCAATAATCATTGCCCATGCACCAACTGACTCTGCTCCGCCAAGTGAATTGAATGCATTATTTACTGTCAGTAACAGTGCTGCATGGACCAGCAACATAATTCCAAGTCGTGCATAACTAATTGTGTGAGCTAAACTTTCTACTGTCTTACCAAGGAATACTTCCATTACGACATTTGCCGCCGAACCTCCATCTTCTGGATGCTTCTTTGCATGCATTATTCCTCCAACCATCATCATTGCCATAGATGCGATTACAATCACTACTGCAATTCTTGTGACAATCCAAACTTGTGCCCAATCTCCTAGGAATATTGTAACCCAAGGAACAGCTTCTGTGTGGACTTTGGAATACATGTTCATTACATCATATTGTGAACCAATTGCACACATCATGATAACTACAATACCACCATAGAGTGTAATGTTTGGAATTGCTTCCAAGTACATGACAATCTTGTGACCTTCTCTAGCTAATCTTCTGATTCTAAGAACCATTGCCCAAACCAAATGGATGATTCCAATGAATAATGAAACTTTGAGAATATTGATTACTTGTTCAAATGTTAATTCTGCAACACT
>JBHITY010000096.1:0-4318 GCA_042138585.1 Candidatus Nitrosopumilus sp. | reverse complement strand
CCAATGAGCGTTATACAAACAACATTCTTTATCTTTACAGAATTTATCTCCTGTTTCATAGTACATAATAGCCTGTAATAGGTAGCCTTCTAGAATTTCTGACAGCCGTGGGTCATGATAATCTAAAAACTCTCCTTTGAATTTTTCTTTGATTTTGTTGGTTTCTTGATTAGAAAAATTTGTCATTAACTCAAGATAATATTCTCTAGGTTTTGCAGGAGCTTCTATTATTCCCGTGGTTGAAATGATTGAAGGATTTGTTCCAATGAGTGCTCTTGCATGATATCTAAAATCACTTTCATCAAATGTGCATGTAAGTTTGTTAGTCAGAATTATGGTTAGTGTGTCTATTCTTTGTTCATCTTTTGGGATAAATTCTGATAACACTTTTTGTAATTCAAATCCATCATAAAGACTCTTTTCTTCATTTTGTGAATTATCTCTGTTTTCCTTTTCCATTTGTATTTCTGATTCTATGGGGGTATGTTTTGAAAATGGCTTTTTTAATTCAAAAATTTTTGTGGATGCAATCTTTTGAAAGATTTCATCTTTGGTATTTTGGAAAAAGTTTCTTCTTAATTCAACTTCTACTGGAAATGTTTCTTTAAGGAATTTTTCTATATTTTTAATTTGGATCTCTGGCACTGTAGGTTCATCATAAATGATAATTTTTCTTGTTTTCAATAAGAAAACAATGGTGTGATTGCTTATCTTTCTAACTCTTTGATTTTCTCAGCTGCAATTTCTGCTGCTCTCTTTCCAGAGTACAACATTGAACCAAAAGTAGGTCCCATTCTTGCTAATCCATGAGTTTCTGTGACTGACATTCCTGCTGCAATGAGTCCTGGGTAAATTTCACCTGTTTTGTGAACAACATGTTCTTCACCATCATTTACAAACATTGGTTCCATTCCTTTCCATTCAGCCAAACCTCTGTCAACTAATCTTTTTACTGCAACAGAATCATGTCCTGATGCATCAATGATTATTTTAGCTTCAAATGCTACTGGATCAACACATGTAATGTTACGTGGTAATGCTGAAACTGGCATCCAGTTAACAACAATTCCTGCTACTCTTCCGTTCTTTAGAACCAAGTCATCAAATTTTGTTAGTTGTAAGAATTTTACACCTGCATCACATGCACCTGCAATTAATTTTGAAACTGCATGTGGGCCTGGTGTCAAATACAATCCCTCTTTTACTTTTTTGTATGGAACCCCTAATTCATCCCAAATTTTTTGTGCAGGTTCTCTAACAGTAACTGGATTCATCATGTAACCTCCTAACCAATATCCTCCACCTAGGTAGTTGTTTTGTTCAATAACTAAAACTTTGAAACCCAAGTTTGAAAGTTCTCTACTTGCGGTAAGTCCTGCTGGACCTGCACCGATAATTATTACATCTGACTCTGCTCTATCAATTAGAACTTCATGAAATTCATTTGCGATAGCTTGTGTGATTTCAACTTCACGTACGTCAGTAAATATTTTTGATGATTGTTCTGCTATAGTTGCTTCTTGCATGAAAAATTTCCTGTCTAGAACCCATTAATACTTTCCCACCTCGATAATTAGGATGTACTAATTATTCCATGTCTGTGAAACGAATCTTTCGTGAAAATATAGGAAATATTGCGTCAGCCTTGAAAGTTTGAGTCCCAAAACCTCCATTTCTCAAAAATTTATATCCGAACAAAATGGAATTTCGTTGTATTGACAGTATCTGATCTTAAACAATCTGCATCTGATTCTCCTAAGCATAAAATCAATTGGTCCAGAGTTGAAGAGGCTGATGATTTTGCAAAAACTGTAAAACTATATCGTCAAGGAAAATATGATGAAGATAGTTTTAGACGATATAGACTTCAACACGGTGCATATGGTACTAGGATGACTAGCGATTATGCTATGGTTAGAATTAAACTTCCTGCAGGTGAAATTTACCCTCATCAAATTGAAAAATTATCTCAACTAAGTGAACAATATTCTATTGGAAGTGCACATATTACAACTAGAGAAAGTATTCAATTACACTGGGTAATTCTTGAAGATGTATCCGAAATTCTTCGTGGGCTTGCTGATGTTGGAATGACATCAAGAGAGGCATGTGGAAATAGTGTAAGAAATGTAATGTGTAGTCCTATGACTGGCGTTTGTCCAAATGAAGAATTTGATTCGACTCCATATGCACGTGCCACTGCAAAATTCTTTTTGAGAAATCCTATGAGTCAAAACCTTCCTCGCAAATTCAAATTCACTTTTACATGTTGTGAGAAACATGGAATGGTAAGAATAGTTGATGTTGGATTAATTCCTCAGATAAGAGAAGTCGACGGAACTACTCAAAAAGGATTTAAAATATTTCTTGGCGGTGGATTAGGAAATAGATCATTTGTAGGACATCAATTAGAAGACTTTACGCCTGAAGAAGATTTACTTTACACCTCAATTGCTGTAGTGAAAATCTTTGATAGATTAGGAGATAGAAAAAATCTTGCAAGAAACAGAATGCGTTATCTGGTAAATGATATGGGTTGGGAAAAATTCCAAAACCTTGTACTAAAAGAAAGAGCTGTAGTAAGAGCTACTCAATCTGTAATTACACAACTTGATGTTGATCACACTCCTGATGAAATTAAACGCCCAATTACAGTAAGTGAAGAGAGTGGAAGTGGAACTCCTGATGGCTATGCAAGATGGGTTAAAACTAACACTGAAACACAAAAACAATCTGAATACAGAACTGCATACATCACTCTTGAAGCAGGAGATATTACTTCAAGTCAATTACAAGCGCTAGCAGATATTATTCGTGAATTTTCTGCAGAAGGCAAGGCCCGTGCTGGCTTTGTACAAAATATTGCATTACGTTATGTTCATGAAGATGATTTACCACGTTTGTATTCTAAACTACTTGAAATTGGTCTTGCAAAATCTGGTGCCCTTACTATGACTGCTCCTATTGGATGTTCTGGAACCACTTCCTGTAATTTGGCATTAACAAATTCTCACAGACTAGCTAAAGAAATCCAAAGAAAGTTCTTGGAACTAAAACTTGATGAAGATGATGATCTGCGTGACGCATCTATCAAAATTAGCGGATGTCCAAACTCTTGCGGTCAGCATGGAATTGCAACAATTGGATTCTTTGGAGGTGGTGCACGTGTTGGAAAAGACATGTATGCAAATTATCAGATGTTGTTAGGCGGACGTTCTGATGGTGACACAATGTTGGGACAAATATGTCACAGAATTCCTGCAAAAAGAGTAATTCCGGTAATTTTGAAAATTATAGAGTTGTTTAAAGAACACAAGAAACCAGATGACACTCTAAAGTCCTGGATTCACAGAGTTGCAACAAACACTGAGGATTCTGAAATTAAAACTCTTAATGATATCAAAAAAGCAATTGACCCATTAACAATTCCTCCAACAAAAGAGGATGATCCTGATTTCTATCTTGATTATGGAAGTGACACTAGTTACCATACCAAAACTGGAAAAGGTGAATGTGCTGCTTGACAGAATCTGGTAACATTACAACGGATGTAGACTCTTTACGTTCAGAAATTAGAGACAAAAGTGTTAGAGTAATTGATGTCAGACGAGAAGATGATTACAAAAAAGATCACATTTCTACTGCTGTAAATCTACCTTTGGCAAATCTTTTGTCTGATGATAGTCCTGAACGTGTTGTAAAATTAATTAATTCAATGGGAATTGATGATGAAACTCGTGTTGTAGTTTATGATGACACATTTGGTGCATTAGCATCTAGAGTGGCATGGACTTTGGAATATCTTGGACATTCAGATGTAAGTTTACTTGAAACTACTTACAGTCATTGGAAGTCACTTGGTTTGGAAAGTGATTCGCAAACCCCTGATATCCAAAACAAAGAACACTCTATGAAATTACAACCTGATATTTTGGCAACTTCTGACTACCTAGAAAGTGCAAAAGAACGTGATGATGTGATTTTGATTGATAATAGAGAAAGATTGAACTTCCTTGAACAACACATTCCCGGTGCAATTAGTCTTCCATATAGAACGCTTGCATCAAATGACAAAATTTTACGTCCAAAAGAGGACATGAAACGTTTACTTGATAATCGTGGTGTTACTGGAGATGCTGAAATCATTACCTATTGTGGTAGTGTTGGTACACTTTCTGGATTGGCATATTATGCGCTTAAGACTGCAGGCTTGCCAAATGCAAAGCTATACGTTCGTTCCTTTAAGGAATGGAAGAATCTGCAAAAACCTACTGAAAAACAAGAAGATGCAAACTATTGGGATCTTTCTGCTGAATAA
>JBHITY010000095.1:0-4389 GCA_042138585.1 Candidatus Nitrosopumilus sp. | reverse complement strand
TGGACCTACCATTCTACATGGACCACACCATTCGGCCCAAAAGTCTACAAATACTGGGATGTCAGAGTTTATCACATCAACTTCCCAAGACTTTGCATCTGAAATTTGAGTAATTCCCATTGCAATGATGATTTGTTATTCACACCTAAAAACGTTCACCAGAATTACACCATATTTTTTGGGTGGAAAATTAATTCTGATATATACTTAAATGACGTTTTGATAAATCCCAGTTATGAGTTCTGAACTTAGAATAAAAAAATTAAGAGGTTCTGGAGGCTATGTAATGGCTCGTGTAACAGATGAACAACAGATGAAAGGAAACCTTGGAGGTCCAGATCTGTTTTTGGCACCAATTGGTAGATTAGATGCGGATAAAATTTCTAAACACTTTTGCAACACTTGTGAAAAAGAATTCGAAGGTTCTCCAAAAATCGAATTTGAAAATCCAAATGAAGAAGTTGCAGAAAATTTAATTCTTGCAGAAAGAGGACAATACATCTGCAATAGTTGTGAATCGTCAATTGCAGAATACAGAGAGTTCAAGAAACAAGATGAAGCAGGTGATGTTGGAAATGCAAAGCCATTAGAACCACAAGCTGAGACATCACAACATGTAGCAGAAAGTGTTCCACAACCAGCTGAGGAACCTCAAATACAAACTCCACAAGAAACAGCCACTCAACCAAGTCCTGCAACTTCAGTAAGTTCAATCGAAGGCAGACCAGTATACGATGAAAATGCTAACAAAATTGGAATTGCAAAACAAGTTGGAATTGATTCAACACAATCAATGGTTCTAGTAATTACTCAAAATGACGGAACTGAAGGCAGTATCCCATGGACAAATATCAAAAAAGTGGGAGAAGTCATATTATTGGGAAAGCCAGAAGAGAGTGCTCCTCCAGGAAAATGCTCAAACTGTGGATTTTCAAATAAGGAAGGTTCAAAATTCTGTGAAGAGTGCGGAACACCACTTCAATAGCTAGTAAATTTAATCAAGGGTACTATAGGCGATTAGGTAATTGGGAAAAAAGTCTATTTCAAAAGGAGTAATCAAAGATGTTGTTATTGTTGCAGTTGGAGTTTTGGTAATTTGGATTGGTCTTCAAGTAGCATTTGGAACACAAAATCCATTTTATGTAGTTGCAAGTGGAAGTATGATCCCAGTCTTAGAAGTATATGATGTCTTAATTGTTTCAGGACATGTGCCGTTTGATGAACTTGAAGTAGGAGATATTATTGTATTTGATCGTCCATCTGATCATAATAGAGTGATTGTGCATCGAGTTGCATCTATCTTAGATGAAGATCCTAGGACAATTAGAACAAAAGGAGATGCAAATCCAGCTTCAATTCCTGGAACAGACTTTCCAATTACAGATGAGGAATACATTGGAAAAGTAGCATATACACTTCCACAAGTAGGATATGTTACACAATTACTAAAACCTCCCATTAACTATGTCATTATTGCCATTGTGATTGGAATAATGATTGTCAAACAATTTTCAAAAAGGAAAAAAGAGAAAGAATTATCATTAGAAGATCCAATGGATTCAGACAATCCTGACACCATTGAAGAGTTGTCAGATATTGACAAGATTGAAGAAGATACTGAATATTCAGAGCCTACAGAATTAGAAAATATAGAGGAAAATGTAGAATCATCTGAGACAAAATCAGATGAACCTACAGAACCTAGTAAAAAATCTGAAGAAAAGAAGAAAGAATAATTCGTTAATTTCAGGCAAACAGGTTCACATTATGTCCAGAGTCACAAGATCGTCCTGTTTGCTTGGTGACTAAATAACGTTGAAATTACTAAAAAAGGATCCTCAGTATTCTTAAATTTCAAAAGAGTAGAATTGTTTATGAATTAGTCTTAAAAGAAAAAAAGAACTAGTTGTTCTTTGAAATATCTCCACACAATCCAGGAGTTGAGCCATCATAATTACATTCAGGAGCAAATGATTCCATTTCAAAGATCTTACGATTTCCATTGCCTTGTTCAGCTAATTGGAATTTGATCCATGAAGTATTGTTGTCATCACTTTCATCTACAAAGAGACCTAATGGATTCCATGTGTGTGTTAAGAAGTAAGTTCCTTCAGGAAGACCAGTGATAAGAATTTCATTATCTTCTGTTGATTGATGATATTGATCAATCCAACCTGGTTGAATTCCTTGGAATCCTACCTCACATTCCCAATACCATTTTTGAGAGGTAGCAGGACTATCACCATCAATTTGGTAAACATCAGATATACAAAATCCAACTTTTACTGCTGTTGATTGAACTGTTTGACCATCTTCATCAAACCATTCTGCAATTTCTCCCGGAACTTCATTACCATGTTCATCTATTACAACTTCTCTTACTGAAAATTCTCCAATTCCATCAATATGCCAATGGTTATGTGTTTCATGAAATGTAAATTCACTTACAATTTCACGCCAAACTGTTTGTTCTGGCATTCTAAAGACACCCTCTTGATCATATAGACTTTGAAAAGCTTTGGTGTTTTCACCTTCAACAGGTTCATCTCCTAAAAAGTCTGGTTCAAACTCAAGACCACCTATGCCTACATTGCCCCAAACATTTGTGAATCTTAGCCATTCTTCTTGTTGTTGGTTATGAATGTCCAAGTGCTTAGGAACACCAGGTGTAATGTCAGGAAGTAATGCAGTTTCTGGAACTGATGGCAAGTTATTACCACTATTTCCATTTCCATTTCCGCCAGGAGCTGCTGCAACATCCAAAAGCATTGGTGTTGTAAACATGAATCCTATAGCAAGTAGAATTGGAATGATTGTTATTTTACGAAAAATCTTTTTCGTGTATGTCATTATTCATACTTTAAGAATTCGGGGTTAATAAACATGATAAATTGTGACAGCAAAATAGTACAGTTGATTTTATAGGACAGAATCTTTTGTTTTGAAAACTCGTTTAAAGTATTCATTAGATTCTACAGGTTCTTCTACATCATTGGTAATTCCAGCTAGATTCTTTGCAAGATTTTTTTTGTAGCCAACTTGCATTTGTCTTTGAATTTGGATTCTTTGAGCTTGTGGAGAACCTGCACCATGCATTGACTCTGTAAGGTATCCAACTGCATTTCTACCTAAAGTCATATTCTCAATTAATCTTAGAATTCTCATTCTATTTTCTACATCAGCGCCTTTTCTACCTGCAAGGTATTTTTTGAGTAATGGGCCTGCTTCAGGATGTCTAAAGTCTTTTTCAGATGGAAGAGTAACTACTAATCCACCTGCAATATCTTGTGCAAGTCTACTAATTTCATATGGGAATCTAGTAACGTTGTGTTTACAAACTTGTGCAAGCATGTCATCATTAAGATACACACCAGATTTCATCTTATGTCCTTGATGAGAAGATGCAATGCCTGCTGCAAAAATTGTTTCATTAAGATGAGTCATCTCAATGATTTTATCTTTAATGTGTGAAACTTTAGGAACTCCATTATAATCTGCAATTGTTGCTGCAGCACCAATTAGAACATCACCAAGTCCAGTTTTACAAACATAACTTCGTCTATGATAGCAAGTAAAACGTTCTACAAGCATTGATGCAAATTCAAATTCACCATGCATGAAGATTTTATCCCATGGAATGAATACTCTATCTAAGATGATTAGTGCTTCTTGTCCACCAAATTTTGCATTACCATCATCAATATCACCTTCTTCCATACTTCGAGTATCACAAGATTGTCTACCGTAAATGTAAGTGACTCCTTTTGCATCTGCAGGAATTGCACCTACAACAGCCCAGTCCTTGTCTGCTTCTGTCAATCTAATAGTTGGCATTAAAATTATCCAGTGAGAGTTGATACAACCTGTTTGATGAGCTTTAGCACCAGAAACGTAAACTCCTTTTTCGTCAGTATCAACAATTCTTGTAAACAAGTCAGGATCATCTTGTTCTGAAGGTCCTTTACTTCGATCTCCTTTAGGATCTGTCATAGCACCTCCAATCACAAGATTTTCTTGTTGTACCATTTTAACAAATTCTAAGAATCTTTTATGATAATCAGTTCCATGTTTCTCATCAATTTCAAAAGTTGTAGAATGTAAAGCGTTCATTGCATCCATTCCAACACATCTTTGGAAACATGTTCCAGTGTTTTGACCAAGTTTTCTTTGCATCTTATTTTGTAAAACTAGGTCTTCTGCACTTTCTGCAATATGCAGAAATCGATTTACTTTAAGTCCAGTTATCGATGAATCGGCAGAAGCTAATGCTTCTTCACGTAATGCAAGATCATATGTTTCGGCAACGGCATTGATAGAGGGTCTAATAATTGGATGATCTACAGGTTCCTTGACCAATTCTCCAAAGAGGTAAACTTTGAGATCACGTCC
>JBHITY010000094.1:0-4473 GCA_042138585.1 Candidatus Nitrosopumilus sp. | reverse complement strand
CATGAGTTTTGATGGTGTTGAAATTAAAGAACAAACACAACAAGCACCTCCACCCCCACCCCCAGAACCACCAAAACCTTCTGGAACCCTTCCAAAAGGAATGGGTGATGCACCACAAACAAGTGCAAGTAGTGGAGATGGAAAATCAAGACAAGAGCAACTAGAAGAGTACGAAAAAGATTACTTGCAACGAATTGAACAAGAAAAAGCAGAACAGGAACAAGCTTACCAGGAAGCACTTCAAGCAGAAGTTGAAGCAAGAGCTAAACAAACACGTGGTAGCTTACCAAAAGGTTTTGAACCTACTCCGGAACCACAACCTGAACCTGCAAAATCAAAAGGTACACTTCCAAAAGGTTTCTGACCTTTCACCTTTTTACTTTATTTTATTCTAAATTTTTAAAATCTTCAAACACTTCTTTTGCATGTCCTGCAGGTTTAACTTTTGGATAAATTTTGAAAATTTTTCCTTTCTTATTTACAAGAAAAGTACTTCTCATTACCCCCATGTACTCTCTACCCATGAATTTTTTCTTTCCCCAAACTCCAAACATCTTTGATACTTCTTTATCTACATCTGCTAATAATGGATACTTTATTTTCATCTTGTCGCAGAATTTCTTATGGGACTCTACATCATCCGGACTAATTCCAATTATTTCGATTTCCTCTTTTTGAAATTTCTTATAGTCTTTTGAAAATTCATCAGCTTCAGTGGTACATCCCGGGGTGAAGTCTTTTGGGTAAAAATAGATGGCATGTTTTTTTCCTTTAAAATCTGAAGATTTTACTTTGTTACCATTTGCATCATTTACCTCAAATTTTGGAACTGAGTCGCCTTCTGAAATCATATGTTAAAAACTGAATGAGCCTGTAATTAATTACTTTTTGATCTGAATTGATCACAATTCTAGTCCGAATCTTTTATATGGAAATTGGCGTGGCTTTTGCTTAATGGTTAATCCAAGAGCATACCTTGCTGAAGCAATTGCAACATATGGGTTGGTATTTTTCGGCCCTCTTTCAGTAATTTTGGCAATTGCATCTTTTGGAGAAGAACTAACCACAATGTCTGTTCTATTCATTTCTCTTGGACACGGTGGCGCCATTGCTTTAATGATCTATGCATTTGGTCATGTATCTGGCGCTCACATTAATCCTGCAGTTACAATCCCAATGATGATTACAAGAAAGATTGGAATTGCAGATGGAATTGGTTACATTATTTCACAATTAATTGGTGCAGTTGCAGCAGCTGCAACACTCAAAGCAATATTACCTGAACTTGGAGCAAAGGTAAACTTTGCAACTCAAGGTGGTCCAAGTGACTTGATCAACAACAGTATTGGTTCTGGATTTGCAGTGGAAGCAGTTTTGACATTCTTCTTAGTTACCGTAATCTTCATGAGTGCTGTTCACAAGAAGGCATCTCCTGGATGGCATGGATTTACAATTGGTGGAATGGTTTTCCTTGTTCACTTGATTGGTGTTCCTCTAACTGGTGCCTCAGTAAACCCTGCAAGAACATTTGGTCCAGCACTTATCTCTGGATTCTGGGAATTCCATTGGTTGTATTGGGCAGCACCAATTGTAGGTGGAATTATTGCTGGTTTGATAATGAACTATGTCTTTGTCAAACAAGCAGAAAAAGAAGCATAATCCCAACATTTTTAAAAATTTGAAATAATTTTTCTAGTATGACTTCTACTGATGAAATTTCATCAATGTTTGATTCAGAATCTCAAAAATTAGAAAACTTCCTCTCAAAAACATCTGAAAATATGGAAATTTCTGAAATTGTAGAGACATACTATCAGGTCATGAATGTAACATCAATGATTTCTATGCTTAAACAGCAGTTAGATTCTGAAAATCACAAAACCCTGTTGGAACAAATTATCAAAACAGAACAACTCATTTTAGGAAAATTTAACACAGAAACTCA
The DNA here is from genome assembly GCA_042138585.1 of Candidatus Nitrosopumilus sp. Classification (GTDB taxonomy): domain Archaea; phylum Thermoproteota; class Nitrososphaeria; order Nitrososphaerales; family Nitrosopumilaceae; genus Nitrosopumilus. The sequence goes on along the minus strand of JBHITY010000094.1, from coordinate 2,528 downwards.
TCCCAAAATTTTAGAAAATCTATCAAAATCAATTCAAAATATAACTAAGACTCTGCAATCAAGTTCTGGCGAAAAAACTAAAGACCAAATTGAAAATGAATCTCAAATGTTTGAAGAACTAAGAAAGAAAATGAGTACTAAAGAATTTGTTGAACAATATGACAAAGGATTGGAATGATTAAACAATTAGCAAAAAATCTTGTTTCTCTAAAAAAAGAATTTGCAAAAACATATGATGGTAAAAGTCAGATGCAAGAAGTAATTCCAATTTCTAGTTGTGAATCGTTCCCAATCAAACAACAAGATTTAGAACTCCTTCACCAATTTGCAACCAAGAACCCCATCTACTACAATTCTTATGAAGAAACAATTGATAATACAAAATGTATTGTCTATGAAGGTGACATTAACAAGTATTGGCTAAACAGCATTCAACATGGTTCTAGTAATGCACCATTTTCTCCAACATGGATAATGTCAGCTTATGTTGCAGCATTAATGACAAAAGAACTTGGGTATTCCGAAGTAGTCGATATTGGTTCAGGTGATGGTAGAATTGCTTTTTGTGCCAAAGTGTTGGATATGGAAGCATATAGCATAGAACTTGATGAACAATTAGTAGAACTTCAAAAGTTACTTGTCACCACACTTGACTTTCATCCCTTTTGCTCTAATGCAATGACATTTGATTACTCTTCATTAAATTTGAACCACCCCGTATTTTTCATAGGAGGACTATCTCAAATGGGAGGTGCTACTTTGGCAACAGGTGTTATCAACATGATTAATTCTCATGAATTTTGGAATAATACTGGATGGGTTTTTGCAGGTACCATTTCTCAAAAATATGTCCCCGATCCTAAAAATGAGGCCGGTTGGGGAACTTTAATGGAAAAAAATAATCTTCAAAAACTAGAAACAATTTTTCTACCAACTGTTTGGACATTTCATGAAATTGATGAAACTCCGTATATTTTTGCAGAATCTTTGTAATCGCAATCCAAATTAAGCGTAAATTAACCAAAGTTTTCGGACTCGTTGCATAGCTTGGATAGTGCGAACGCTTGCGGAGCGTTAGGTCGCCGGTTCGAATCCGGTCGGGTCCGTTATTTTATTGATTTAGAATATGAACTGATTATTTGAAAAACGTTGGAATTCTACGTAATGGCTAAATATCATTCTCACAAATTTTTTGTGTGAAGTTTACCATTAATCTATTTGTAATCTCTGTGCTCATTTTAGGTCTTATTACGAGTCCTGTTGCATTAGCACAAACTAGTGATGATGAAGAGGACATAACAATAGAATTAGAAGAATCTATCTCAATTAGTGCAAATGAATCTGAGACTGATCAAACAGATACTGATCCTGAGACTGATGAAACAGTAAAAAACCTAGGTCAAGAAGTTTCAAATTTTGTACATGATGTAAGAGATCTCTTTAAAGAACAAAAGGAGGAGACTAAAAAAGTAATTGCCCAATGTAGAGATGATATGAAAAATGCAGAACCTTCTGAAAGACAATCTGTCCGAGAGGAATGTAAATCAAATCTAAAAGAGATTAGAGACTCTTACAAAGATGCTAGAGAAGCATACCAGAAGGCATTCAAAGAATTTAGAGAAGACATGAGAGTATTTATCCAAGAATCAAAGGGCTTACCTGTTAATGCTGCCCAAAGAGATGCAGCAATTGCAAATATTGAATCATTACCTGATACTGCTGAAGAAAGAGAACAACTTAGAGAATTAAAACAACAGATGAAAGAACAGCTAAAAGAGGATAAAAAACAACTTCGTGAAAAAGAGAAAAGAGAACGTGAGGAATTAAGAGAAAAACACAAAGAAGAAAGAAAATTACTCAAAGAACAACAAAAACAAGAACGTGATGATTTAAGAACTTCCTTGGAAGGCTCTGATGATGCCAATGATGCAGCAAAAGAAATTAGAGAAGCCTCTCAAGCAATCACAAGAGCTGAAAATAAAATTCGCGAAGCACAAATTGATGGAAAAGATGTTTCTGTTTCTCTTGAAAAACTAGAAGATGCTAAAGAACTCTTGGCATTAGCAAAAGATCATTTCGCATCTGATGATTTTGCTGAAGCAGAAGAACTAGCAGAAGATGCAAAAGATTTAGCATCTGAATCTAGGATGAAATTCCTAGGAAAATCTGCTGAAGACATTGATGATACTAGAGACGATTCTGAAGACGATTCTGAAGACGAATTAGAAATCGAAGTTGAAGTCGAGGATGGAATTGCAAAAATCAAAATAGAAAACAATGGTGATGAGCAAGAATTTGAGGCTGAATGGACTAATGAGCAAGATCTCATTGCCCAAATTGCAACAATGACTGGCCTTTCACTAGCAGAAATAGAAGAAGTCATTGAATTTGAAATAGAATCTGTAGACGATGATGACGACGATGACGACGACGATGACGACGATGACGACGACGATGACGACGATGATGACGACGATCAAGAGTAATTAATTACTAATTAAATCAAAAATACCTCTCACAAGTTAACA
>JBHITY010000093.1:0-4506 GCA_042138585.1 Candidatus Nitrosopumilus sp. | reverse complement strand
TCAATATCATTTTTTGAGACAATATCAAAGATCTGATTTACCAATTCCTTAAAATCATCAGGTTCTGTTTTTGAACTGACAACTACTTTGATGTAGGTTGTCTTCTTTGCATCAACTGAGGATTTCAAACATTTCATAGTATGGCCAATCAGTTTTTCATAATGTTGAGAATCAACAAAATCTGAATCCTTTGTTTTGAATTCAATCTTTACAATGTCAATAAAGGGTAAGACATGATTGAATCTATCAATATCAAAACATGATGATTCAAGATAAGTAGGGATTTTTTTATCCTGAATGTGTTTTGCAAGTTGTGCAACTGCTTGATGTTGAATGAGTGGATCGCCTCCCGTAAAATTTACTTTGTATGTTTGGTTTTTCAGATTAGAATCAATTAGATCATTTGCCTCTTCAATAGAATATTCTGTTCCAGAATCAAGCGGAAGAGATTCTTTTGTGTCACAATAAAAACAAGTAAAGGGACAACCTGCTAGTCTTACAAAAAGTGTCTTTGTTCCATAAAGAATTCCTTCTCCTTCTACGGAGGTAAATATCTCAAATAGTCTGACTTTCAAGTAATAATGGTAATTTTTTTCATTATTTATTCAGTGAGTTTCTAATGCATCACTGCTTCTTTTTTGTAGAATAATCCAGAGATAAAGAAAACTATGCCTAGAATTCCAATTGTACTTCCAATTAGTTCTACTTGATTTTGAAGATCTCCTTCCATTGGAGCCCATAACCATGCCATTAAAGCACCAACTACGATCATTGGAATTCCCACTCCAACTGTAATTGCTTTAGATGCCATGCTCAATCCTGTTTGGAAAATGTATAATAAGTTTATGATAATTTTTTAGGAATTTGAAATTACTGGTTGAGATTGACTATGAGTTGTTTTGCAGTTATGATATTGTCTTGGGAATCATAGCTGATAACATAGAGTAATGCAAATGAGCCATTAGGGAATGGTGTAACATTGTGGATGGTTATACTGTTACCAGTTGTAAATTCTACAATATTTGGAGTGCAGCTAACACAGCCAACTTTGTAGTTTTTAGCTGAACTGTCATTGTTCCAGGTAATCTCTACGGTTGCTGAATTACCGTCATAGTTTGAGACAGAGGTTCTGACATTATCTAGTGGTTCGGCAAATGCTTGGTTTGTAGAAATGACACCTACTGCCAACACCAATAGTGCTAGTAATGCTAAACTCTTCAATTCTCTTCCTCCAAATCGTTTCTTAATTTGACCATATTTAGAAGATCTTTTTTGTAAATTTCAACTACGCCTAGTCTTTCTAGTCTCTTTACTGCCCTCCACATAGTAGTTCTTGGTTGAAGAAACTTTTTTCTTAGATCACTTTCAAAGACTTCACCTCCATTCTCGGAAATGAATCTGACAATTTCTTTGTCATCTTCTCTCATGTCTGGTCTGAGATTGAAAATTGTATCAGGTGATAGTGAATCACTTGATAATGAATCAGTTGATGGTTTTGGAGAGGTTATCACAACTTCAGTTTGCAATTGAGGTTTAGATTGTCTCTTTTTTGCAACAATTACACCTGCAATGGCAGCTGCTGCAATTGGGCCAACTATCAGACCTATTGTTACAATATCAAATGAAGATTCAGAAGGAGTCGTTGGTGTTTCAACTGGAGTACTAAAGATATAATCAATTTTTGCAGGACCAGTAGGAATTTGGAGTTTAATTTGAGAATCTAACTGTTCCATGTTTTCAGGTAAGATATCCATGCCAACAATGACAGAATTCTCTGGCATCAATAGTGAATAGCTTGTAGGAGAATCAAATGAAAATGTCCAGACTCTACCTTCTTTTGAAATCAAGTCATGAATATCATAGTTTACAGTAATAGAAGAATAATCATCTGTCTGAATCATTGCCTTCTCATCAATGATTTCACCAGATAGAGTTGTACCATCATCACCAATTGCAACAAAGTTGTCAACGGATGGACCAAAGAGACTAAGCTCAAAGTTTGAAGAATCTACATCAATTTGGGATGAAATAGTTGTAGAACCATCAGTATTGATGATTAGATCAAGAGTTCGAGTAGTGGCAAATGAGGGCTGCAAAGGTATCGTTAGTGCTACAACTAGCAATCCTGCTACTATCAGAGGTGCATTGACCATTGTATCGATGATACCATCAGTCCTTACAAAAAGCATTCCATCTTCTCGAGACTCTGTCCTATGAATTGGTACGATTTGGGGGTTCATTGGCTAATACCTTAGGTTCATGCTCTCCACGAGTCCCTGAAATCTCTTGAATTCCTGGAAAAACTGAAGTCCTTTTTCAGTGATTTGAAAGACTCTATTTCTGTCGTTTTTGACAGACTCGACCAAGCCAGCTTCTACCAGTTTCTCACATTTGTCTAGTACTGCATAGTGAGATAGGTTGGCTTTGCGAGATATTGCAGATACAATGATTCCTTCACGACCGCCATCAGCAGTAACGTTTAGGATATCACCCATGATGCCCATTTCGGACCTGTATTGTTGTTTTGACATGGAATAGTATACAATCAATTAGTTATTGAGGAATGTTTTGAAACATCATAGCGGAACGCAAAGCGGAACGCCATTTTGAATGCAAAAAATGGCTGATTTTTGGCAAAATGGTTGCGGGGAAGAAAATTCCTAGAAATTCTGTGCCTAGTTTTTTGTCTGAAAAATCCCAGTTTTCATGCAAAAAACATACTTTTTGAAAATTTAAGAAAAAATGTCTCAATTTACCTGATTTTGATGAATCGCACAGAAATTTTGTATATAAAGAACAGAACGATTCCTGTCCGTTCCTAATCTATGATTTTGAAGTGTACTATACATGGTAAAACCCCAAAACAGAACTATTGGTGTTATTGCTGTCCTTTTGATGCTTGGTGCATCTCCAATCACTGTAACATACTCGTTTGCAGATAATATTGGAGTCTATGAGCCAAAAGGAAGTTCCAAAGATGAGGGACTAGGAGTAATTCTAACCGAAAAAATGGTTGATGGAAAACTCAAAGTCCAACGTTATGCCTTGCCATCTGATACCTCAAAAGAAGACATGCATAGAATGCTGTCATTAGAGACATCAGGATGGGCAATAATGAATTACAAGGCCTATAATGCTGGAATTACTCTCTTTGATGGAAAAGCAGTAAAGGTCGGGCAAGACTTGTGGCAGATTTCAACTAACGGAGTCCTAAGTCTTGAAGATAGAGAGTTTGACCTAGAATTAAGTGGAAAATCCAATGGTTCCCATGTAGAACTGCATGGAACTGCCTCAGATGAGGATCTCAGTTACAAAGTCGTATTTTCTGGCAAAATTACAGAAAATGAGAATGTCTTTGAAGTTTTCTTTAATTCTGCAGTAAATCCTGAGATGGGTCAAAATATCAAATTTCTTCAGATAGGAGCTACCAGTTTTGAAAAATCAGTTGATTCTAACCAAGAGTTCAGAAATTCAATTTCGGTGAGATAATTCACCACATTTTTCCTTTTTTTGAGTAAAAATCATTCACCTTGTCAGCTTTGGGATTCATAGTAACTTTTTATTCCCATTTTGAAAAGTAAATCATAAAATGTTTGATAAATTCAAGAAAGAAGAGGGCGGAGAGATGGTAGAAGAGAGACCTGAAGAAAATACTGAAGAGGCTGTTTCAGAATCTACAGTTTCAGAGACTCCAAGTCAGATTGGAATTGGGGAATTAATGGGAAAACGCGCCCAGCTTGAAGAGGCAATTGATTATGTCGGTTTAATGATTAAAAATCTCAAAGACAAACGAACTTTGCTTGAAAAGGATATTGAAGAAGAATCAGTTGATATCAAGAATCTCAAAGAGAAACTCCAAAAGGTTAATGAGTACATTGAGGAGGAAAATAGGGGAATTTCACAACTTGCTGAAAAGAGACAACAAGTAGAGGCAGAAGCTGATGAAGTAGGTATCATAATCAACAATTTGCGAGAAAAACTATCAGGTGTTGACAGAATTATTGATGATGAGGGAAGCCGAGTGAGAAAGATAAAAGAATCTCGGGATTCTGCAGAGTAGTTTTTTACGATTTTAAAAATTTGATATTATTATTTGGATTTTGGTCCCTTTTCTTTTGATTCCAATTTAGATAATTTCTCTGATTCTTTCTGAGCTTTTTCAGCTTCTCTTTGTTGTTGTTCAGCTTGTTGTTTTGCTTTTTCCTCTTCTAGTTGAACTCGTTTAGATTCTTGTTTGGCAAGTCTGTCTGCCTCACGTTGAGTTTTTTCTGCTTCAAGTTGTTGTCTTTTTGCATCAAGTTTTGCTTGGCGTTCAGCTTCTTTCTGAGCTTTTTCAGCTTCTCTAGCTGTTTTTTGATCCTCTAGTTGTTGTTTTTTTATTTCTTGTTTACTTATCTTTTCAGCCTCTCTTTCAGCCTTTAGTGAAGATGTAGAGTTATCGGTACATTGACCAAGATAATCATCGTCATGATTTTCCATATGATGTCTCGCAGCATTTCCTGGAAG
>JBHITY010000092.1:0-4518 GCA_042138585.1 Candidatus Nitrosopumilus sp. | reverse complement strand
CTTCTTTGATCAAATTAACAAATACAATGTATTTGCAAAAGCAAGACAAGCACCATTACGTGCAACAAATCCATGTGGTGAGCAAAGTCTTTACCCATACGAATCATGCAATCTTGGTTCTATCAATTTAGTAAATCTCGTAAAGAGACAAGCAGATGGAAACTATGAATTTGATTGGCAAAGATATGAAGAGACAATCAGAAAGACTACAAGATTCCTTGATAACATCATTGATGTTAATCACTATCCAGTGCCAGAGATCAACGTAGCATCAAAAGAATCTCGAAGAATTGGATTAGGTGTAATGGGAGTAGCAGATCTCTTGTACAAACTAAGAATTCCATACAACTCTAAAGAAGGATATGAACTACAATCCAAACTATCTGAAGCCCTAACATACTATTCCATGGAGGAAAGTGTAGCCCTTGCAAAGTCTCGTGGTGAATTCCCACTGTGCTCCAAGACAGAGTATCCTGAAGGAAAGATTCCTGTTGCAGGCTATTATGAAAAGCCAAAAGAATCTCACTCCTATGAATGGGATGCTTTGATTGAAAAAATCAAACAATATGGAATTAGAAATGTCCTAACAACAACAGTAGCCCCAACAGGTACATTGTCAATGATTGCAGACTGTTCTAACGGAATGGAACCTGCATTTGCATTGGTATTTGAAAAGAGAGTTACTGTAGGAAGATTCTTCTACACAAACAAGATTGTCGAACAAGTCCTAAAAGAAAATAATCTATACAATGACGAAATTCTTGCAAAGATTGCTGACAACTATGGTTCATTGAAAGGAATTGAAGAAATCCCCCAATGGATGCAAGATGTGTTTGTAACTGCAATGGATATTCACTGGTCTGATCACTTGATGGCTCAAGGTGTATGGCAAGACTGGATTGGAAATGCAATTGCAAAAACAATCAACATGCCATATGATGTAACTGCAGAAGATGTAAAATCTGCATATCTGCTAGCACACGAGATAGGTCTAAAGGGAATCACAGTATATCGTGACGGTTCTAGACACAAACAAGTTCTCCATATGACTAGTGAAAATGCACAAAAAACATTTGATGTTACACCAAGTGAACACGTAACAAGCTATGTTACAACAGAAATCACAAACCCATACATCAAATCACAAGTTAATGCAGCACTTGCATTGAAAGTACATGACGAAGAAATCAAAGCTGAACCAATTATACAAGAAGAAGTTTCAGAAGATCGTTTATGTCCAACATGTAAGAACAACCTTGTATTTGTAGAAGGTTGCAGCATCTGCATTGAATGTGGATTTAGTGGTTGTACTTCTGGATAGACAACAGAATCACAACTTTTTTACTTTCTTTTCTTTCTGAATCCATATGGATAAGAAGATTCTAGGCGTGGGTATAGGCGTGGCTGTAGTTATTGCCATTGCAGCTGGAGTTCTTAGCATTCCTGGAGATTCTAGTCCTGAAGTTATACCCGTAAAGACTAATGAAAAAATTGGTTTGGTAATAAATTCTCCAAATCAATCTGTAACATTACAAGAACTAGATGAGATCTATGCTACTGCATCTGAATCTGGAATTGGAAGAAGTAATGTCTATCTCTTTTGGAATTTAATTGAACCTGAACATAGAGAATACAATTGGCAATACTCTGATGCCTTGATGGGCTTTAATCAAAAAAATGATCTCAAAGTTACACTTTACTTTTCAATAATTAATGGAGAAACACTAGGACCATTTCCTGATTGGATTGGAAAACCACCCATTCAATCACTAAATGAAGATAGAGTAGTTAGTGTTCTTGATGCAATATTGTCTAGATACAATATTGTTGATACTGTAATTCTTGCAGGAGAAACAGAATCTCAATTCAGATACTATGAACAAAACATTCCTGCTTACAAGGAGCTATTCACAGGAGTGTATGAAAAAATCAAAGAAAAACATCCTGATGTAAAAATTGGAAATGCCTTTGCATTACACCAAGTTTTGAATAAAGATCTTGGACATATTGTAACTGATTTGGATATTGGTGATTTTGTTGCATTTTCTTATTCTCCTGTAGATACAGTTGGCGATATGGTAAAAACTCCGCAACAAGCAAAAGAAGATCTACAACAGATTGTTGATTTAGCAGGAGATAGAAAGGCTGCAATTTTTGAGCTTAGTTGGAGTACATCTGACTTTGTTGGAGGAAGTGAAGAATCTCAGACTGAATTTCTAGAAAAATCCTTTGAATTTTATGCAGAAAATGAATCTGAACTTGAGTTTTTCACCTGGTATAGGCAAAATGACAAGCCTGAAGGAACCTGTGCATTTGAGGTACAAGAGGTAGGGGAAGACAAACTCACAGTAGGAGGTTCGGGTTTTGGTAGCAGTGAGCATGTAATTGAGAGACTAGATCATTATGTTTGCAATGCCGGATTATTTGATGAAAATGGAAATCCAAAACCAGGTTGGAATGAATTTAAGAATCAAATTCAAATGATAAACTAAAATGATTTCAATAGTTTTAGCTGAATCGGCATTAGAACTTGTTCCATCTGAACTAAAACACCACCAGTCAGTAATTTCACATGCAAGAAAACTAGGAAAACTTTCTTCTGAAATTCTATTAGATAACTCGTGGCACTTTGCAGCAATGAAAGGAATCAACAATGAATTAAAGAGAGGTAGACCAGACCTTGTACACTTTTCAATACTTGAAGCAACAACAATTCCACTTTATCTAAAAAATAAAATCAAACTCTATGTCCATACCATTGATGATAAGGTAATTTATTTTGGTCAAAATGTCCATATCCCAAAATCTTATCATAGATTTGCAGGTTTGATTGAAAAATTATACAAAGAAAAAAAGATAACAGCAAATGATGATACACTACTTGAAATCAAAAATAAAACATTCTCAGAACTAATTGATGAAATAAACCCTTCAAAAATAATTGGATTTTCTACCAAGGGAGGTCGAAATTCATATGAAAAGATTGCCGGTGAGATCAATGATGACTGTTGTCTTGTATTTGGTGGGTTCCAGAAAGGACATTTTTCAGACTCTATTGAAAAACAATTCACCCAAATGTATTCCATTGGCGATGAATCCTTTGAAGGTCATACTGTAGTTGCCCGAATGCTATACGAGTACGAAAAAACCATTTTTATGTAGGCATCAAAACTTGCATTTTGTTGCAGTCATAGTATAGCCTGGTTAGTATTCGGGGTTTCCAACCCTGTGACGCGGGTTCGAATCCCGCTGACTGCATTTCTTTGATTTTAATGAGAAGTAATTTTTAGGTGTGTTCTTAGAAATTATTGTGAAACCTGCAGTAAGGAAACTTGCAATGGAGAGAATGCAAATTCTAATTAAAAATGCAATTAGTAATGCAAGAACAGATCCAGAACTTTCTCAACGCCAAGCTCTTCTTGCTAGAAGAATTAGCACTCGACACAAAATTAGAATGCCTTATGAACTTAGGATATCTTTTTGTAAAAAATGTAAATCATTCATAGCCCCTGGAGTAAATTCTAGAATTCGTTTGGGCAGGGCATCTGTGAAGTCGATCAGAATATCTTGCTATTTGTGCGGGCACACGTACCGCAAAATAATATCTCAATGATTTATAAGACGATTCTCGATTTTTTGTCTTCATGGCAAAGGTATACGATGTACCAGCAGATGTATTGATAGGAAGACTAGCTGAAATCCTAAAAAATGAAGATATTCCAGCTCCTTCTTGGATTCCATTTGTAAAAACTGGAGCTCATGCAGACAAACCACCACAAAACCGTGATTGGTGGCATACTAGATGTGCTTCAATTATGAGAAAAATTTACCTTCATGGACCAATCGGAATTAACGAATTAAGAAAAGATTATGGTGGCGGCAAACCATCTGGATATGGTGCAGCTCATCACAAAGATGCTGGTGGTGCAATTATTAGAAATGCAATCCAGGGATTAGAAAAATTAGGTTATCTAGAAAAAGTTGAGAAGAAAGGACGTGTTGTTTCTAAACAAGGTATGCAAAAACTTGACAGATTATCAACAGAAATTCTAAAAGAAATGATCGTTGAGAATCCTCAATTGAAAGTTTACACATAGATTCAAAATGAGTTTTCCTGAATCAAACGATCTACCTCAAGACAATACAAATAATGAATTAGCTGCACAAAAAGAGCAAATTCTAAAACAGATTCTGGTTCCTGAAGCAAGAATGAGATTAAACAATATCAAAATGGTAAAACCCGAGTTGGCTGATTTAGTTGAACAATATCTTATTGGAATGGCAACTCAGGGAAAAATTCCTGGACAAATTTCAGACGATCAATTAAAGCAAATTTTACTTTCTACACAACAACCAAAACGCGATTTTAAGTTCAATCGTGTCTGATCCCAGATAAAATATAATTATGGGTAAGCAGGCGGTAATTCTATGAAAGCAGTCGTATACAATGAATATGCACCAGATGATAATTACGCTAAGATCCTTAAAGTCCAGGATATAGACGAACCAAAACCAAAA
>JBHITY010000091.1:0-4521 GCA_042138585.1 Candidatus Nitrosopumilus sp. | reverse complement strand
TCTTGAGAATGTGTAAAAGAATTTTCTTCATAATGTGTAAAATCTGAAGAGGCAACAATCATTGTATTTCTTGAACTTGCAATTTGAGCTACTGCATTTCCAACATCTTTTGCCATCTCTAAACTCTGATCTAATAAAATTATTGGAAGAATTTTGAATTCGTTAGAGAGAATTGATTGTAACATTGGAATCTGAACTTCTAGACTATGATCTTTTGAATGAGAAAATTCATCAATCTCTATGTATTTTGAATTATTTGAAATCTCTTTTGCAGCCTCTGAATCCACTTCTACCAGTCCTAATGGCGTTTCCCATTTGGCATCAACCATTGTAGCCACATCTTTTCCAACTCCAAAGTGGTTTGGTCCCAGAATGATTACTAGATCGGGATTTTTTGATGAAATTGCTTTGTAAGAATGACATGCAGTAGGCCCAGAATACACATAGCCAGCATGTGGAGAGATGATGCCGAAAATTTTCTCATCTTCTTGTATTTGATTACCCGGTCCATACTTGTGATGAATACATGAATCTATAATCCCTTCAAGTTCCTCCTTTGTTCCAGGATAAAACTGCCCTGCAACTACTGGTTTTCTAATCATAATATCCCATCAACTTTATTTTATAAAAGATCATTAGCTGATTTTCTAATGATATTTCCATTAGGTTCTTCTTCTTTGAAAATAATTCCCTGAAATTTTGAAATTTTGGTTGATTCGTCCTTCCATGCATCTTTGTTTAATCCTGCTTTTTGACATGTGTATTCTAAGAATTCTTTTTCATTCCATCCGTATTCTGTAGGAACTTGAGGTAACAATAATCCTGAAGTAAATTCATTCTCTACAATTAATCCATCAGTTCCAACTTTGATTTGTGATAAATATTCAGAATATTCATTTACTTTGATCTCTTCTGGAGGTGAAAGTACAGTCACTTCGAATGTTATTTTATCTAATTCATCTTCTGTAACTGGAGGAAATCTTGGATCCCTTGTAGCTGCTGAAATTGCAGCATCAACTAATCCTTCACATAATTTTCTTTCTGGAACTGGATATCCAATACATCCTCTTAGGTCATCTTGTTTGTTTAATGTCACAAATACCCCTGAATTAAAATTGAATTTTGAATCAAAATCTGAATTAAAATTTTTTTCATTTGTTTTGATGAATTTGGTAACTGTGTTTCTTGCCATTTTGACTAATTCTTTTCCATCTGAATCTGAGATTTGAGATTGAGTCATACTTGTTAAATATACAAAATTGCCATAAAAAGCGTGACTTCAATTCTCGGAAAAGAAGCTGAGTTGTACACAAAACTACCTGATGACAAAGTCAGATGTACTGCGTGTGCCAGATATTGCGAGATTGGCAAAGGGCAAATTGGTTTGTGTGGAATTCGTGGAAATGAAGATGGAAAATTACAACTTTATGCCTACGGAAAGGTAATTTCTGGCCATGTTGATCCGATTGAAAAAAAACCTTTGATTCATTATTTTCCGGGAAGTAAAGTATACTCAATTGCTACAACTGGATGTAATTGGCTTTGTAGATACTGTCAAAATTCTGATATCAGTCAAAGACGAAAAGTTCAAGGAATTGACATGACTCCTGATGAGGTTGTAGATACTGCAATTCGATATGGTGCACATGGAATTGCATACACATACAATGAGCCTTCTATCTTTATTGAATTTGCAAAAGATTGTGGTATTGCTGCAAGAAAAAAAGGATTGTTTAATGTCTTTGTGTCAAATGGATATGATACTCCTGAATCAGTTTCTATGATGAATCAATTTCTTGATGGAATTACTGTTGATTTCAAAGGAAATGCGGAAAAAGAATTTACAAGAAAATTCATTGGAGTTCCTGATCCTCAACCAATCTTTGATACTTTGTTAGAAATTCGAGATAAAACCAATATTCATATCGAAATAACTGATTTGATTGTTCCTAAAGTTGGTGATGATCTTGAACATGCAAAAAAACTTTCAACATTTATTCTAGATGAATTTGGACCAGAAATGCCAATACATTTTCTACGATTTCATCCAGATTACAAAATGATGGATTATCCGAGTACTCCTGTAGAAACATTGGAAAAACATTATCAGATTGCAAAAGAAGTTGGACTAAAGTATGTGTATTTAGGAAATGTACCTGGACACAAATGGGAGCACACGTATTGTTCTGACTGCAATAATATTGTTGTAAATCGTTATGGATTTAGTATAAGAGAATGGAATCTAGACAAAAATAACTGTTGCAAATTTTGTGAAAATAAGATTCCAATAATCGGAAAATTACAAGATGGATACAAAGAAGATAGATTTCAGTTTGTTTCTTAGATTACTTCATAGTTCTTAGTTGTCTTTCCGTATCTCTAATGAAATCCTCATATTTCATGATCTGAGTGGTAATTCGGAAGGCATTCATCTGATCCTCATTATCTTTTGAGCCTAGAAATGGCTTTCTTAATTCCATTAATCTTTGCTGCTCTTCTGTAGCCTTTAGAATATCATTTCTGAGATCCTCACTTGTAGCCACGCATAATATACGTGATTTTTGGATTTAAGAATTTCATCTATAACATATCGAATTTTCCGCCAGTCTTTGCCCTGTAAATAACATCTGGCTTTCTAAGGAAAATTCCTGATTCTAAAACACCCGTAGTTGCTTTGATTTTTTGTGTCAATGCTTTTGGATTATTTATTGTTCCAAAATCACAATCTAAGATAATATTTCCATTTTCTGTAAAAAACGGATAACCTCTATCAAGTGAACGTAATTGTGATTTACCTCCTAATTTCTTAATAGCATTTGATACAGAATTTCTTGCAAGTGGATGCACTTCTACTGGAACAGTTCTTGTAAAGTTTTTTACAAATTTTGTCTTATCTGCCATAACTACAACTTTTTTTGCAAGACTAAACAAAATATTCTCTCTAAGTAAAGCTCCTCCTCCGCCTTTGATTACAAATTTTTCAGAATCAATTTGGTCCGCACCATCAAATACTACATCAATATGTTCCACTTGATCCGCTTCGACCAATGGTATTCCAACTTTTTCTGCAATCAATTTGATTTGCAATGATGTTGGAACTCCTTTAATATTATAATTTTTTAGTTTGATTAATTTTCCAAGTGATTTAACAAGTGCAGTAGCTGCTCTTCCACTACCTAAACCAATAACATAATCATCTTTTACAAATTTTAATGCATTACTTGATAATGCCGTGATGGCATCATCGTACGACAATCACTCTACCTCTGCTTGATCAAGCTTTGATAGAACTTTCATGATGTCTCCTTTGATTTTATCTAAATCGTCAATGTCATCATCAACATCGTCTGCTGATGTTGGCTCTGGTTTTTGTGTTTCTGGCTCTGGAAGTGCCTTGTGCTCTGTAATTTTAGCAACCTCCTTGTTGATGTCTGGTTTTTGCTCTACTTTAGGCTCAGGATTTGATATAACTTCCTGAATAATCTCAATTTTATCCTCAACTTTTGGTTTTGGTTGAACAATTTCTTTTACAATTTCTTCTTTTGGTTTGATTAACTCAGTTTGAATTAGTCTTGGTTGTGGCATTTGTCTTTGAACTGGTTTTTCTTCTTTCTCAAATAATGGGAATTTTGGTTCTTTTCTTGAAATATTTGTTAAAGTAGTTAATTCAAATGATTGTCGTGATCTTGTTGCAGGTATTGTTACTGGCTCTGTTCCTTTTGGTTTTTCAAAATTGAATGTATTCTTGATTGATGTTGATTGTTTTACTTCTTTTTTGACTTCTGGTTCTTTTACTTTTGGTGCTTCAACTTTTGCAGTTGCCATTTTTGATGATAGTTCATACAATCTGTCATCAAGTTTTGATAATTTTTGATCCATCAATGTGATCAAACCATCGCCTACTGGACCCAAGTCTGGATGTTTACTTGCCTGTTCAAGTTTTTCTAATTTTGCTAGAACAATTCCTAATTGATGTTGATATTTTAATAGCAATTTGTCTTTTTGAATTTTTGAGAATTCTGAGTCTGCTTGATATAATCTTGAAATTGTTTTTGTTAAGATATCTTTTTCAATTTTTAATGAGTTAATCTGACTTTTGATATGTGAACTGGCACCAAGACTTAGTAATTGATTTTTATCTCTTGGCATTTTTCGTACAGCAGCAGCTGTAGCTACACCGGCTAATGAACTAAGAATAAGGGCAATTTCTTGCATCTATGTGTACCATTTAATCCAGGAATATTTTCTTCTTTTGGCCTCTGGGAATCCACAACTCGCACATTGGTGATGACGTTTGTGAAGTGAGTTTTTACCACATCTTCTGCATCTGATGTGAACTTTTTTCTTTGTAAAACCACCCATAGAAGTTGTACCTTTTACCATTCCATATCACCTAATTTTGTGCTGGTGGAGGAGAAATCATAACTACATTGTCTCCTCTGACTACAATGGTTCCAAGGCCTTTTGAATCGCCTTCAGCAGGAATTTCCTCTGAAGAATCGAGTAGCAGGTTCATGTGTT
>JBHITY010000090.1:0-4568 GCA_042138585.1 Candidatus Nitrosopumilus sp. | reverse complement strand
ATTAATTCCGACGTTTCCTGCACGAATTCCTGCAATCATTAATTTAGATTCACCTTTTTGGAATTTGTCAATTTGGTCTTGTCTAGTTGAATCAGATTGTCCGCCAATTATTGAGACAGGAGAAAACTCTTGAAGACTTTCATGAAGTAATTTGTGAATCACCTTATGATGACAAAATACCACAACACTTTCTTCAATTTCCATAATATTTTTTACAAAATTGATTACATGTGGAAGTTTAGCCAAGCCTGCAATTTGCCTCTCGCTTTGAATGGCTCTGTGATATGAGGCTGATTTTGAGAATTCAGATTCAGTATCTTTTTGCTCTTCCTCTAAGCGTTTCCAAATCTTGTCTAATTCTTCAATATAGTAATCAGTATCAGCAGCAATTACTTCCTTGTAACGGACTTTATCTTTGAGTTCTTTTAGTACATCAGATTTTTTTCTTCTTAGCATCACATGTTTCTGCAATTCATTTCTCAATGAAGCACGTTTATTTTCTAAAACAATTGCTTTTCCTTTTTCATTAACGTAACAAAAATACTCACAAAATTCTTTAAAGCTGCCAAGAAGTCCTGGTTTTAGAATATCAATAATTGGCCATATTTCAGAGCCTCGATTGTAAATAGGAGTTCCAGAAAGACCAATCCTATAGGATACTGAAGGTAGTGCAGCTAATTTTTTTATTGATTTGTATTTTTGAGTTGTTTTAGATCTTAAATTATGTACTTCATCACATACAACGGTTTTGATTCCAACTTTTGCTAAATCATCATAACGTTTGAAGAGTAATTCATAATTTATTACATAAATGTCAGTCTTTGGAAGTTCTTTTTTCTTTCCAGTTCGAATTAAAGTAACACTTGGAGATTCAGATTCTAGTAATCTTCCGTTTCTACTTTTTTTCTTAAGGAATTTTTCAATTTCTCTTTCCCAATTGTTTAAAGTTACCAATGGCGCAACAACTAAAACAGGAAATGTTTGTTTTTCAGTTGCAACATAAGATAAAGTTTGAACTGTTTTTCCAAGACCCATTTCATCAGCTAGTAATGCATTACCAGAAGATTTCATTAAGAAATCTAATCCTTCCTTTTGGAAATTCAGTAGTTTGCCTCTGAATTGCTCTCCTGTTTTTGCTCGTTTTAGTTTGTGCTTTACAGGGGGCAATGTGGGCTTAGGAGCATAAGTCTTGACGATTTTTCTTTGCCAGGTGGTTTTGGATAGAATATCAAGAGGATATCTGTCAAGGATCAATTTGATTTGTTTTACACTATCGGTGCTATCAGGAATAATTACTTCGTTAACATTTTCACCATACCAGGCTTCAGGCACCAATCTAGAGATCATGCTTACAGCACGCTCACCAGTTATCTTCCAGCACCAGATTTTTGAGTATTTGTCAAGAACATACTCAAGTGTTCCAATGTTTTCCATGGATGTTTCCATAATTTGTCGATAGAATGTTTTTTTGCC
This sequence comes from Candidatus Nitrosopumilus sp., assembly GCA_042138585.1. Taxonomy (GTDB): domain Archaea; phylum Thermoproteota; class Nitrososphaeria; order Nitrososphaerales; family Nitrosopumilaceae; genus Nitrosopumilus. Next base: position 3,095 of record JBHITY010000090.1, on the reverse strand, counting down.
TTATGAATCTTCATGTTTTTCTCGATCATTAAAAAAAGAAACGAAAAACTCCAAGAGTTAAAATATGATAATGTTTTTACTTATTAGAAAAATATGATTTGTACCTTAGGCTCAAACTAAGGGATGAGAAACTATAGATCACAAAAAATCAACAGTGTATTGGAAAATTATTTGGATTATTAAAATCAGAATATGTTTAAAGTTCATGAATTTTTTAGGAAAGTATGGATTTTAATCAAGAACAGGAACCTGCTGTTGAAAAACCCATAATCATTGCAGCAATGCAAGATATGGGAAATGTTGGAAGTATTGTAATTAATTTCATAAACGAATCGTTAAGAACTAAAAGATTTAGAATTTCAAAAACTCCATTTCCTACATATGTTGTAGACAGAGGAGGGTACATTGATCTCCCTGATGAAAGTTGGGAGTACAGATACACAGATGATTTAATAATTTTTGGAGGAGGTAAAGGGCAACCGCAAAGCACTAGTGAGTTGAATGAATTATGTCAGGATGTCATAGATGTTGCAAAAAAATATTCTGCAAAGTTCATCTATACATTGGGGGGTTTTCACACCAACAGATCCTACAATAACAATCCAAAAACATACATCACTACGACTTCAAGAGAATTAACTAAACAGATGGAGAATTTAGGAGTAGACATCACTCCACAAAAATCAATCATTACAGGATTTAATGGGTTAATTTTGGGATTTGCAAAAAAGAATGAGATTCAGGGAATTGGCATGTATGGAGAACTAAATGAACCTGAAATACCCCAATATCGTGCGGCAATCAGCATTATCAAGACTCTGGAGAAGTTGACGTATAGAAAATTTGGAGACACCAGCAGACTAGAAGTAATGGCTCAAGAAATTGAAAGAAAATTCAAGTAATTTTTAATGAGAGTTTCCTATAGGATGAGGTTCAGTATTTTCATCATGGCAATCACATGAACAGAGGTAGGTTTTGTGATTATTCATACAATCAATGCATTCAAAATGCTTTCTAGTTTCACAAGCAGCACAGATCATCTCATTATAGATATTTCAGTAGATGAATTTGAATTTTTTCGTAGTTTTGAACCTAGTATTCTATTTCACTTCTACTAAGTAGATCATTAGTTAAATCAACATATCCTTGAGGATCTAATTCTTTTACAAATCCACCATCAATGTTAATCAAATAAACAGAATGTAAATGAGCATTCAAAATATCATCATATTCTATTAGAGGATTTTTGTAATATCGATCGCATAGATCTTTTATTTTCTGAACATCTTCTTTTTTTCTTGCATTTGGAGGAAGTAAGAAAATTTTTGGGATAGGTAAAATTCCAGTTGCAGGACTTGCTAGTGAAAATTTAGAACAATGTTGACTGTATCTTGCAATTTTACTCATTATTCTTGCAGTAAAATAATCTATAGTATCCATTGCATGTTCTGGCGGAGTGAATCCCGTTTCAATTTCAATTATAGTATTCCCACCACCTTTCTTGGCAAAAATATCACAAACCAAAATATCTGAAATTTCTTTTTCAACTTCTACAGCATATCCCCTTGAAATCAAATTGCTTGCACAAATCAACTCCAAAATAGAATGATTGATTTTTACCAAGTTTTTTTGATACATTTCAATTAATTGCTGTCTAACATAGTTGAGTTTTGGAAGGTCTTTTTGTTTTAAATTTACAGATAATTTCTCAGTCATATGATACACATCGTTTCGAAATTTTTCCAAATCCATAATTCAAAATTAGATAAATTTGGGGGTTTAAGAATAATCTGAAGCCATACTCAGGCTAGGCTTGAAAATTGTCAAGATTAATCAATTAAATTTGAAAATTAGCGAATTTTTCTTCATACTTTGTCTTAACAATAGAAATCAATACTATCTCAAGTGTACAAAAAGATAGGATTAGTAGGAATATTTTCATTTTTGATGTTGATTTCAATCATTCAGACATCTGAGGCTGAATTATGGGAATTAATCATTGACCTAAATGTAGAGAAAGGTGCAATAGTTTCAGGTGAAACGCTAGTTGTCACAGGAAAAGTTGTAGACCATGCATACAAACCAATTCGTGGTGCAGAAGTATTCATAAGAACAGGTTCTGAGACAACCAAAGCATTTACTGACCCATGGGGAGTTTTTAGAGCAGAGTTTGAAAACTTTGAAAGAGTGCCAGGAACTTATACAATTAATGTAGTTGCAACTTGGTATGGAATGACAGGATTAGATACAACACAAGTTCAAATTAAAGGCGATGCGTCACCTGTTTCACTATTACAGCAAAAATTGAATACAGATGAAGCAATAAAGTATCTAAGTTCAAATGAAAGTGATTTTGAAAAAGACCCAATAGGACAAACACTCTTCAAATATTATCACGGATTATTACAAGAATTAATTTTAGAAAATAAGGAAGCAGCCAAACCAAACCTTGATGAGTTACATGTAGAAGAACAAAGAAGCATTGCGGATGATCTTACAGAGCAAGCAATCGAAGAATATAATCCAGGATATGGAGTATTTGATGGGTTAAACTATGAGTATTATGTCAATAGCTTAGATCCGGAAATACAAGATATCGTATCAGCCCAGTTAAACTTTACAAAAAATATTTTTGAAGAAGCTCAACTAGTCAAAGCACAAATTATTGCAGATGGAGGAACATATGAAGAAGCACAACAAGCATATTTGGAAATGCTTGCAATTCCTAAAGAAAAGTTAGAGGAATTTAATGATCAAAAACTGGAAGAATTAGAAAATTCTCAAACATCAGAAGAAAATACTGAAGAATCTGAAGAGAGTTCTGAAGAAAAGAACGATTGATAAATTCTACGTGCGCCTTATATTCAAAATTCACCTAAATAATTTATGAAAATAGATATTCCAATTCCCTGCCCAAGCTGCGGTGGAAAAATGTATTCAGTTTGTTATGAATCATCATTTTCTCTTCTGAAAAAAAGAAGTTGGCAAGTTTGCAAAGAATGCAACTTTGAAAGAAACTCAGAAGATTTTAAAAAATCAATTTGCTGTGCATAACAGCACATTCTTTTTCTAAACGATTCAAAATCTTTGAGTTA
>JBHITY010000089.1:0-4689 GCA_042138585.1 Candidatus Nitrosopumilus sp. | reverse complement strand
TGAACCATACAATTTCTTAAAAATTTCATAATAGTGCATTGATTCCCTACTTCTAATTACCACATCATCTTCTTTTTCAACTGTCAATTTCTTTTCAACATACTTTTCTTCTTCAATGATTGATTCAAACAGATTTGTCAATCCGGATGTTCCTGAACCCTCTTGCATTGGAGATTTTTCTCGCCATACAATTTGCTCTGGAATGTACTCTTCGAATGTTTTACGCAATATCCATTTTCCGTGTTTTTTACCTTTCTCTTCTTTTACCTTCAAATTTGCGGGGATTTTTTTTGCTAGAGTGATTACTTTGTCACTTAGAAATGGGGACTCGATCTCAATTCCTAATGCTTTTCCAATCTCTTGTGTTGGAAAATGCATAATTGAGCACACTCTGTTAATCTCTGACTCTAATTCTTCTTCTGATTTGCGTACTAGAAAATTATATCCTGCAAACAATTCATCTGCACCGTCTCCTGAAATTATTGATTTTTCTCCGTTGTCTTTTGCCCATTTTATGGCAAGATACATGACAACATTATTTCTGATTTCAATGTCATTGAAATTTTTTAGAATCTTTATTGTCTCTTCAACTGCTTCAAGTATTTCTGCTGTCTTTACATTATAGATTGTTAATGGTAGTTCCATCTCTTTTGAAATTAATTGGCAATAGGTCAGATCTGTTGAGACAAAATCTTCAGCAATTATTGCTAATGTTTTTGGTTTTTTGTCTTTAAGAAAATATGCAATTATGGAACTATCTAGCCCTCCTGATAGAGAAATTAAATTTGATTTGCAAGAATTGCATGATTCTTTTAATGCATCATAAAGTTCCTTGGAAATGTCATCCAATGCAAAACAAATCATTTTCAAATTAAAATAGCTATGCCTAATCTGGTGCTCAAAAAGCCTTGATGTATTATTGCAAACTTTAAATTCTTTATAGGATTCTTGAGAATCAATGCTACTTCCTGCTGAAATTGAATCTAAAACTCTAATTCCTGCATTACGTGCAATCCTTGCAAAAAAACTCGCAGAAGATCATAACATTAGAGAAGATGAGATTTCTAAAATGCTTGGAGTTACACAGGCTGCAGTTAGCAATTACATAAGAGGTACAAGAGGTGATCCATCTTTGATTGCAAAACTTTTAGCTGAAAAACAAGTTTCAGATATGATTGATGAACTCAGCGAGAATCTTTCCTCTGACATGGCTTACACTCCATCGAGTCTATCCAAATTCATTGGATTGTGCAACTACATCAAATCAAGCTTGTTGATTTGTGAGATACATCACAACTTGGAATCTGACATTGATGAACAAGTTTGCAAAGAATGTGAGAATATGCTTCTAAAAGGCCCTGGTAGTGTCTACTAAATTTTAACTAAAATAATTTCTATTGTTGATGTCATTCTTCCAATTCCAGCCGCTGCATCAGTATCTAGAGTAATTTTTTCCACTTTAGAATTTCCATTAAGCATCTTTTCTGTAATGATATTTGCAACTGCAACAGCATTTGGTATAGAGTTTCCTTTGGATCTGATAATGACCTTTTTCTTGTTTCCTAGTGTAGAAAGTACATCTAATGCAGATTGCATTACAGGATCATTTCCAATATACACTATAGTTTCATCAGACTTTTTGGTCTGCTCTTGACCTTGCGGTTCCTGTGTCTCGTCCATGAGCATTATTCAACAATCAGCAATTTTGTCTTCTTTTAAGTTTTATCGACCAATGATTCATTTTTCGAAATAGTCGATAGGAATGTTCTGATAATCTCCGTTTGGAAGAACTCTTCTAATTGTGATAGGGATCACTCTTTGTTCTAATTCTTCCATTGAAATATCTAAGGATATTCTTGCAGTTTTTGGAATTGGGATAAATGGTGGTGCTCCTAGAGACAACTGCAGTGCTCTGGCACCCATAATTCTTGCCTTTTCAAATCTAGTTAACGTTGGTGGACCAATTGTAATCTTATTTTTCTCACAAGGAATCTCTACTGGATCGTGCTCTTCTATATTCTCAACAATTTCTCTATTTTCAATCTCTTTGATTTTCTTTTCAAGATCATCTTGTTCTTTTTCAGTTAATGGTTCTGCATCAACTTTCTTCTCGATTAATTTTCGATAAGTGTCAAGTGCTTTGTTGAGTCCTGCATTGGTTTCTACTTCTGCATCTAAAACTTCTTCAGTTGAAGGAACTTCCTCTTCGGCAACTTCGACTACCTCAGTTTCATTAGCATCAGACAAGTACCGGGTTTTTCTTAAAACGTTATATAATCTAATCATTTTAAACTACGAATTGAGCACCTCATCTGTATCTAGAAAACAGCTAATTTTGGAAATTAGAGGTAAGGCAAAAATTTCCTGTGATCTAAAACGCCATCTATCTCCCAGAACAGTTGGGACAATTATGAGATCTTTACCACTGGAAGGTCATGCCCATCTTTTAGGAAAAAGTATTGTTTACTTTGAAACATCTGTTGATTCTGGAATAGAGAGGGCAAGATCTGAATTCAAAAAAGGTGATGTTGCATTTTTGCCTTCATCTGGAAGTTTTTGTTTTTTTACAAATAATGTCGAATCTGCAAAAACAATGACTCCTATTGGAAAGTTATCTGATAACATTGATGCATTAAAGGATGTTAAATCTGGAGATGTATTGTGTATCTATGAAGAAACTGCTTGATACAAGTGATGTCCTGAATAACCGCCAACTCTTTTTACAATTCCTTTTTCTGCTGATTCTCTAAGGAATTTGTTTGCAGCAGAAATTTTTACTCCTGTTTGTCTTGCCATGTCTTGAACTGTAATTACTTTGGCACTTTGGATGATCTTCATTGCTTGTTGTTCATTAACCATAACTGTGATCTCTGCTTTCTTTGGACCACCTTCACCTTTGTCTTTCTTACTTTTCTTGGAGTCTTTAGAACTAGATGATGTGTCTTTTTTTGCAGCAGTTGGTTTTTTTGCTCCACCCATATTTTGAGAAAAAAATATTCCTCTTATAAACGATGAACCTATGGTCTGAGACACTTTTGAATCTCAAGTATAAATAACATCTTTGATTAGAGAGGGTATGGGTATAGTATCCAAAGGCGCAAAATGTAATGTTGATGGATGTGACAATGATGGTGCACGTTCACTAAATACTACCAAAGTCGAAAACGCTGGCTTGCGAGTAAATTCTGCAGGCAAAAAAACTGTCCTTTGCAAAGAACATTACAAAGAATACAAAAAAGAATCTAAAGATGACCGCGAACTAGAGCGAGCTAGATTTGATAGATTTTGATAAAATCAAAATTTACTTTGTTTGTTTATTATTCAAGTAATCTGACTGTAGTTTTTTATAGAATTTATCGAGATTTTTGAATATTCTTTTTGGTTTTCTTTTCTTTTGTGTACTGATTGCATATAATGCTAAAATTGGAAATGCTATTGTGGCATCCGCGTAAACTGTAACCACATCTTCATGTGCATCTTGAACTTTTCCCCAACTCTTTCCTTCTTGTAGTGTTGCCCCTGAAAGACCACCTGTGTCTGGTCTCGCATCAGTTATCTGAATGATATAGTCTTGCCCTCCATCTTCTCTGTCAAGAATTTGATCTAGTGTGGGTCCTGTCTGTTGCGCAGTATTCTTTGGAACTCCTCCACCTAATTCTAGAATTCCTGATTTTTTAGAGTTGTATAGAATTGCTGCCTGTTCTAGTAATTCTTTTACAAAATCAAAATCATATTTTTTACCCCGTAATCGATGTACTGCTAAATTCATTGCAATTGAAGAATCACCAATTGTTGAAATGTATACTGGAACATCGAATTTGTATGCTGCAGCCAGGAAACTTTTTTCTGGACTCTTGGCTTTTTCAGTAGTTACTTTGCCTATAAAATTACACAATTCAGCACTTGTAAATGATTTATCTACAAATTTTTCTTTAAACATTTTTTGCATTATTTTATCTTCAGCTTTCATTGTCTTTTCAAAATCAATATACACATCACGAATTCTTACAATTCCTTTTTCGTATAGAACCATGTCATCCACATCAAAATGCCCTTGCTTCACAGGTAACTTGTGTGCAAAATGATCTTCGTGATAGACATTTGCACCTGTTGTGATAATCCAGTCAACAAAACCTCTTTCAATTAATGTCTTGAAAATTCCACCAAACCCTACTGGCGTCATTGCACCTGCAATGGTTAAACAAATTGTAGCACCTTCATCAATCATTTTTGCATAAAGCTTTGCAGCTTCTCCTAATTGACGTCCGTTATATCCTGATTGAGCAAACACTTCTACGACATCTTCAATTTTCATATTTGGTTTTAGTTCGATATGTGGAATGTTTTTTCCATGAAAATTGTGATGATCCATTTTTTTCTGAAAGTCTTTCAGAGTAAATAACGCTTCCGACTAAACTTTAAACTGTCAACTGTATATTGAAAATACCTTGGATATTGTTGACTTGCACGATCCTCAGAGAGTAAATAGAACTCCTGATGATACTGTTATTTTATTTTCTGAAGGCAGCTTTTCTCAAGACGAATTCAAAGTTTCCAAAGTAGAACTTCGTCTATATTTAGAAAAGTCCGATGAGAAACTTGGAGACTATTCCCTGATTACTTCCTTTGTTGAAACTGACAAGGGTACTGTAGAGATGGTTTATGATGAAGGGTACAGAGGAGAAAACT
>JBHITY010000088.1:0-4745 GCA_042138585.1 Candidatus Nitrosopumilus sp. | reverse complement strand
AAAAGATTGATTTTGTTGGGCATACACCGATGCATGCACCATCAGAAATACATCTCTCTGGGTAAAAGACAAATGCTTTACCTCTCTTCCAGCCTTCAACTGGTTTTACTCTAAGGACATCAGGACCAAGAGTTGTACAGATTTCTACACATAGTGCACATCCGATACATCTTTGTTCATCGATGTCTGGAAGTATTGCTATTGGCATTACAAAATTTAGAATGCTTGGTTACTATTTAAACCATGATTGATATCCATAACCCTGTTATGAAATTTGATCGATAGAAAGTTGTGCGCAGAGTCTAGATTAGAAATTTTAAAAAACAAAAAGATAACGTGAATATCACGTTTATTTTCTCATTGCGTCTATTTGACCAGAGGTTACCCAGTCAAGTAATTCTGCAGAAGAAGGATTAAGGTCTGCTTTCTGATTCATCAGATTGTTAACCCAAATCCAGTTAATTTGGTTTAGGAGTGGTTTGTTTGCTTCGTCACCAGCACGTGTTTTAGCGACGACGGCTTGATCTTGTTGTCCTAACCATTCTTGGAAGCTTCTTCCCATGAGGATCGGATCTTAGCTTGCACTAATTAAAGCTTTTGAAGATTCCATGTTAAGCATAATGATCGGCTCTTTCTCAAGAAGGTTTTAACGTAGATGAAAAATCATTCTAATTCTTGAATGTTAAAGTTTTGGGAGCTGCCAACGAGGTAGGTAGATCAGGCTTTTTAGTAAATTGTAATGGGACAAATCTCTTACTTGATTATGGTGTATTGTTTGGTAGAAGAGGTACACCTCCACAATATCCACTTCATGTAAAGCCCAAGGATTTAGATGCAATAATTATCACCCATGCTCACCTTGATCATTCTGGAAATGTTCCATCCCTTTTTGTAAGTGGAAATACAGATGTTTATGCAACTCCTCCAACATTTGATTTATCAAAATTATTGATTGAAGACATGCTGAAAATTGAGAAAAACTCTCACCCATTTGACTTGCCAGAATTAAACAACATGATGAGAAATGCCAAAGAAATAGGATTCAAACAAAAAGTCACTAAAGGTAATGCAACATTTGAGTTAAGAGAGTCAGGACATGTGATTGGAGGCAGCACTGTTTTAGTGGAATCTGAAAACAAACGACTGTTCTATACAGGAGACATCAAAACAAACGGCTCAAGAATGCTTCGAGAGATGGACTTGGATATAGGAGAAATTGACATGTTAATTACTGAAAGTACCTATGCCATGACAGAACAAAAGCCAAGAAAAGAATCTGAAGCAGAATTAATTGAATTTGCAAATGAAGTAATGGATAGAAAAGGAATTTTGTTCATTCCATCATTTTCAGTTGAGCGTTCTCAAGAGATTGCATGCATTCTAAGAAATGCAAATTTCAAACACAGAATCATCATGGATGGAATGGCTCTAAAAGTAAATGAGATTATGTTTAGACATCCAGATTATTTACGTGATCCAAAAGTGTTCTCAGATGCAATCAAAGGGGCAACTGCAATTAGAGAACATTCTGAAAGAAAACGTGCTATGGAAGAACCATGTGTTGTAATTTCACCTGCAGGAATGCTAGTTGGAGGAAATGCAGTTTTCTACTTGCAACATCTAGCATTTGATGACAGAAATGGTATTGCTCTAGTTTCATATCAGGGTGAAGGCACTCCTGGCAAAAAATTGCTAGAAACAGGAAAGGTGTCATCTAGAGGAAAAGACATCAATGTAACTGCACAAGTCAAACAGTTTGAGTTCTCAGGTCATGCTGACAGGAACGAATTATTTGATATGATTAAAAAAATCAAAGGAAATCCAAAGGTTTTGACTGTACATGGAGACTCAGAGTCTTGTGATTTGTTTGCACAAGAAATTCATGAGAAATTTGGATTAGAGGCACATTCTCCTGCAGTTAATGAAGAGATTCCAGTCTGAAATGCATATCAAGCAACCAATAGATGTTGAAAATTCAATTAATAGTGGTCAAGTTTTTCTTTGGAAAAAAAATAAAGATTTTTGGTATGGAGTAAATGGACAAGATGTTCTTCAAATAGACAAAAATGGAAAAATAAAGTCATTAAAAAATTTCAAAACAGATTTTTTTAGAAATAATGATAATTTTGATAAAATTATCAAATCAATCTCAAAAGACAAGACAGTAAGAAATGCTGTAAAAAAATATCCTGGATTAAGGATCATAAAACAAGATCCATTCCAATGTTTGATTTCATTTATTGTATCATCAAACTCTAACATTCAAAAAATTAAAACAAATCTAGAAAATATTTCACAGAAATTTGGAGAAAAAACAGAATACAAAAATCTAGAGTTTTTTTTATTTCCTGATGCAAAAACTCTTTCCAAAGCATCAATTACTGAAATTAAAAACTGTGGGGTTGGATATCGTGCAAAATTCATCAAAGAAGCTTCAAAAATTTTTGCTTCTGAAAAAATTACATTTGATGACTTGAAATCAAGTAACTATTTTGATGCAAAAAAGAAGATTCGAATCATTCCAGGGATAGGAAACAAGGTTGCAGATTGCATTCTATTATTTTCTCTTGATAAACTAGAATCATTTCCACTAGATAGATGGATGATTAGAATTTTAGAAAAATATTATTCAAAAAAATTTCAAATTGACACCAAGACAATTACAGAAAAACAATATGAAATCCTACATGAGAAGATTGTAGATTATTTTGGTCCATATGCAGGATATGCACAACAATTTCTCTTTAAAATGGAAAGAGAAAACTACCAAAAAAAGTGGCTGTAAACCCTTAAAATGGTAATTAATTGCTAGGTTTTTGGGCCCATAGCTCAGCATGGATAGAGTGTTGGACTTCTAATCCAATGGTCAAGGGATCGAAGCCCTTTGGGCCCGCTTAACAAAATTATTTATTCTAATCAGAAGGTGTGTTTTTGTGAAAGATATAGAATTCAAGCTAAATTCAACTGATATTCATCCAAATTCTGAGATCAAAGGAGAGATTACAGTTTCATATCCAGGAAGATATGACGGAGTAGTTATCAATACACAAATTTTGGATTCAAATGAGCATATTACTTACAAGTCATACAATGGAAAAACCATTTCAAATAACGTTGCAAGATTGTTTATCAACAAAGATACAATGTCAGATAACAAAGCAGAATTTACTGCTACAATAAAATTTGAACCAACCCAAGAACATGAAGTAAAATTTAGAGCATCAATTATCGAACAACATAAAGAAATTGAGAGTCAGATAATTTTTGCAAAGTATTCTATCTAGAATCTGCTCTTCTCTACAGCGATTTCACCTTTCATCCAAGGATGAGGTTGGCAGAAATAATGAACTACAGTTGGTTCAGTAAATAGAAACTCGTAGGAATCTCCAGGTTTGATAACTCCAGGCGAACCAAAGTCTCCACTAAATGGATCTGCAAATCTATGATCTGGAGTTACAGTATGAGCAGTATCATCATTGTTTACCCATTTTACATTATTTGTAAACGTCAGCAGAACCGTCGGTTTGTTTGGAACATAGTTGTCATTTCCATCTATAACTGCACCAGGAACAATCTCAATTAAGAAAAATTCTTCTGCAGGATGTAAAATATGTTCAGAGACAGATGGTTTTGCTAAAGATTCAGGTAAGTAAAATGAGGTGTAAAATACTACAGAGGCAGATAGTCCAACTAATAATGCAATAAGTCCAATTCCATAAGCATGACTAGATGTTGGACTACTCATAATTTTTTTCGCCTCTCAAGTTCTTATAAAGCTTCTTTGGAATTTTTGGGATCATGGTTTGTTTAGATCACCGGCACCAAGATTAGGATTATTATCGCCACTGAGATTTGGATTAATGTCTGCTTTAACTCCCAAATCTGATTGAGCTTTTGGTGTTGGAACTTCAGGAGCTAGTGGTTTTTCTTCAGGTTTTTCTGGAGTAGTTTGATCTGTTGGTAGTTCTTTTGGTTCTGAAGTTGCTTCAGGTTCAGCTAGTTTTGGTTTTTCATCAGATACTGGTGTTGGTGGAGGTGGTGGAGCGTTCTTTTGTTCACTCATTCCATATCTGTAGATATGGAAGAATCCAGCAAACACCATCAGAATAAGTCCAATGAAGAACAATGAGATGTTGTTCATTCCAGTAATGGCTGCATTGTATGCTGCAATGTTGAGGAATACTTGGAATGCTAATAATCCTACAAGTAACCAATTAATCCATTTTTCAGACAAGTTAATTGTTGCAACTTTCTTTGGACCACTATTTTTTGCTAGTTTTGATTTTCTTTCTGCCTCATTTGCAAGTTTGATCATCATATAGGTAAATCCAAAGCTCATTGGAACTAACAATATCATTACACTGTAGAAGAACACTGGATCAATTACCAAACGCTCAACTAATGGAATTGAGATGTCAGGTGAGATATAGAATCCCCAGTATGTCGTTACCATAATTTGTGCAAGACTGGTAATACCAAATGCAGTGATGATTGGTCTTTCTCTCCAAGAGAATTTCTTGTATCTATCGATAAATGGAATCAGTACAAATGATATAATGAATATCAAAGGCCACAGCAATCCTGTTACAAACTTGTCATATTGAGTCCTCATGAAAGCGTAAATTCCAGTCAAATACCATTCAGGTACAGTAACGCCAGGCGGTACGGTAGGCTCAAACTTGAATCCCAAATCAATTGGGAACACACCACCTGTAATCAAAATAGCACCACCTATTGCCATAACC
>JBHITY010000087.1:0-4758 GCA_042138585.1 Candidatus Nitrosopumilus sp. | reverse complement strand
CGTAGTAACAATATCTTTGATTTTCTTAAAATCAATTACCATGTTGTTGATATCATCAATCCCGCCTTGCAAAAGAACACTAATGTCTGCTCTTCCAGTAACTACCATAATCTGTTTTACAACTTTACGTTTTTTCTTTAGGATTTGAACTACTGAATCCACCTTGCCAGGTTTTACAGTAATTAGACACAATGCACGCATACAAGTACTACGTTATCGAATCGAATAAAGATTCCTAGTCAAATGCTTCCTGAGATCTTGCTTCTTCAAGATATGCGCGTCTTTCTTCATTGACTTTTTCTTGATCAATCTCAATATCATCATCTACGATGACTATGCCCATATCTCCAACAGGTTCTTCCTTCTTCTGGGATTTACTACCCTTAGCCTTTGATTTTGTGGTTTTTGCCTTGGATGTTGTCTTTGGTTTGGTTGTTGTAGCCTTTGATTTTGTGGTTTTTGCCTTGGATGTTGTCTTTGGTTTGGAATCTTTAGCCTTGGTATCTTTTGATTTTGCTGTTTTCTTTGTTGATTTTTTTTCAGCCATGAATGTCGAAAATCTAGAGGTTGCCTTATTTTTAAAGATTTTGTAAAATTGGTTTTTCAGAAAATTTACTCTGATTACCCGATCAAACAATAATTTTTTGACTATCGATCAAAGTAGCCATCTAAGTCAAGAATTTTCTCAAAGTTGAATTTATCAAAAAACATGTTTTAGATAATCTGTTGGGAGGTGAAACGAAATAGCAACATTAGCAGATTATGCAACAGTAGGCGATTCAGTCAGTTTGGCAAAAATTGGAGATAAAGCATTTACAATTACATTCATTGAGGATTCAGATTACGCTCAAGGAGATCAAATCACAAAAGGGGTAAAAATTACCACAAAAGAAACTTTTGAGATTGAAGGAAATTTTGTAAACAAATTTCATACAACCAGAGTAGCCATTGTCAAGAAATTCAGTAACGAGAAATTACGTTCTGATGTTAACAATGGTAATTCCTTAGGGCCTGTAAAATGTGTCTCTGAGAAATCAGCATCTGGAAAAAGTTTCTACAATTTAGTAGATGCTTAATTAAATTTTTGAGATATAAACTCAAAAAAAACCTATTATTTTTTTAAAAAATTTTTTCAGGTGCCGGGGGCGGGATTTGAACGCGCGACAGCCCGGTCTTCAGCCGAGTGCTCTCCCAGGCTGAGCTACCCCGGCACTCAAAAAATGTCACTAGTTGAGGAATTAAAGTGTGTCTTTTTACGTCTTCCAAAGAATGTCTTCTTTGCCATTTCTTTTGTTGATTAAGCGACCCATGACAAAAAATAGATCAGACAATCTGTTTAGGTAAATTATACAATTTGAATTAATTTCATCTTTTTCTGCTAGTTGTACAGTCAATGTCTCAGCTCTACGTACAACAGTTCTTGCAAAATGCAATTGAGATGCTGCAACAGAGCCCCCTGGCAATATGAAATTAGTCAATAAAGGAAGTTCAGATTCAAATTTGTCAATATTTTGTTCTAACTCTTCAATCATCTCTAAAGATACTCTATTTTTTAGATAATTCAGATTGGGGTTTGACAAATCAGAACCTACAACAAACAAATCATTTTGAATTTTTTGAAGTACATTGATAACATCTTCATCTAAAGAATTTGCCAAAACCATACCCAAAGCTGCATTTGCCTCATCTACGGCACCATATGCAAATATTCTTGGATGAGATTTTGAAATACGCAACTGTCCTTGAAGTTCAGTATTACCATCATCGCCTGTTTTGGTGTATATCTTCATGAAATTACAGGACATGATTCAACTATTATGTGATTCTAAAATCTCAAAACTCTTTAGGTGACCAGATGTTCTCACTAACAATGATTGAAGATTTTCTGAAAAACACTGCAAATCTAAAAAATATTTCTCGACAAGGATGGATAGACAAACTATCCCTAGAGAATCCCGAATCTGTAGCAGATCATACGTTTTCAATGGCAGTAATCGGGATGATAATTTCTGATTTGGATGATTTAAACTCTGAAAAAGTTCTCAAGATGATTTTACTTCATGATATAGCAGAATCAAAAGTTGGAGATATTGTTCCAGATAAAATGTCCTTTGAAGAAAAACAGAAATTAGAAAACTCTGCATTTGATGAAATAATCAAAGCATTACCTGAATCAATTATCCCGACATATGTAGAAATTTGGAAAGAGTATCAGGAAAACAATTCTACTGAAAGTCAGATTGTTCATCAAATTGACAAATTAGAGATGGCACTACAAGCAAAGATTTACCAATCTCAAGGACATTCAAAAGAAAAACTTGAACCCTTTATTGAATCTGCAAAATCAAGCATAACTCATCCAAAATTAAAAGAATTATTTACAAAGATAGTAGGTGATGAGTAATGTCTGAATCTGAAAAAGATGAATTAATTGATGCACAAAAGCAAGTTATTGGTATTTTGTTTGAGGTAATCAAAAGACTGCAAGCTAATAGTGATTTAGATGAAGAATATTTTGAAATTGTTACAAAAAAAGAAAGCAATGAAACTCGATTAAATGAGATTCTTAGTGAAAGACAAGAGAATGCAAAAATTGTGGGCAGATTATTAGAGCAATTAGAAGTCTAGTGACCGCAACTGCAATCATCATCAGACATTATTCTTAGATGGGCTGTCTGTTGATGTTTGTCTTGAACATAATTTGAAAGGTTTGCAATTCTAATAATTGGCTCTCTAGTTTTCCAACTGCCTTCATTTTCAAACCAAAACTCGATTTCATCGACATCATACCTTTCGCCGCTTTTTACTAGTTCTTTGAAAATTAATTTTATTTCATCTACATCTGATTCAGATAGTTTTGATTTGTCTTCAACCATGGTAGTAATTTCATTTAATTTGATTATGACATTATTTGTAAGAGGCATGAGATTTTTACTCTAAACATTCTATAACAATCTTTTGAGGCAATATTGTTTTTATAACAATCAGATATTTTGAAAGACATGCAATATTTTCAAGCACTAAAACTAGGTCAAAAAAGGGTAGCAGATGCTAGGGAATATCTCAATAAATTAACAGACGGCAAGGCAATGCCTGCATTAGCATTAACTGATACTAAATCAAATGTATGGAAACCAGTAGGAGAAGAGAATCTTTATGCGTTTGTTGACGAGTCCGCAGGTTTTGTTTTGACTGACAATAGCGGATACATTCTTGCTCTGGTGGATAACAGTGGAGCATCTAAAACAATTGTTCAAGGAGTAACTAAAGAACAAAAGGAGAAATTAGAAAAAGCATTTGAATCAGATAACATACCAAAGTTTGAAGGCAAGGTAATTCTCCCAGTTTAATCTAGCCTCAAAAAAAACGTAAAGCTTTAGTTATGATTGTGTGGAGAGTAGTAAAATGAGTAAATTTTCTCAAGAGATCGAAGTTAGTGGACACCTAATTGATTCTTTGATCCTTACCAAAATCTTTGATAAAATCATGGATTTGCAAGGAGAATTTCAAGTACAAGAAATCAATATTGGTAAAAGGAAAAAAGATCAATCCTATGCTCGACTATTAGTTAAAGGAAAAAACCAAAAACATCTTGATGAAATTTTACAAACAATTTACAGAGAAGGTGCAGTATCCAAAGTTCAAAAAGAGATTTCACTAAAAAAATCACCAAAAAATTATGTAATGCCTGACAACTTTTACAGCACAACAAATAATCACACTCAAGTTTTCTACAAAGGAAAATGGATTCAAGTAGAAAACATGATGATGGACAAGTGCATTGTCGTAAAGGGGAATAGAGCTTTCTGTGTCCCAGTAAGAGATGTAAAGAAAGGTGATCAAATCATTGTGGGAGAAGGGGGAGTAAAGATTAATCCTCCAGAAAGACCACGAGAAGGCTCCAATGTCTTTGAATTTATGGGAAGTTCAAGTTCTAGTGAAAGACCAACTCAACATATTGCAAAAAAAGTAGCTGATGATATTTATCGCACCAAAAAGAACGGTGGAAAGATTGTGATTGTGGGCGGACCTGCAATTGTTCATACTGGTGCATCAGATGCAGTCTCAGAACTTATCAGATCAGGATACATTGATGGGGTTTTAGCTGGAAATGCATTAGCAGTTCATGATATAGAGTACGCCACCATTGGAACATCTCTAGGAATGAATGTCAAGGACGCAACTTTGGCATATCATGGCCATAGAAACCACATGGATGCAATCAATTCTGTCTTCAAAGCAGGCTCTATTGCAAATATGGTAAAAACAAAGAAACTCAAAAAAGGAATCATGTATGAGTGTGTAAAGAACAAGGTTCCATTTGTGTTGGCGGGCTCTATTAGAGACGATGGTCCACTACCTGATGTAATCACTGATGTTGCACAAGCTCAAAGAGAGTACAAAAAAGTTCTCAAAGATGCAAAGATGGTCATAATGATTTCAACTATGCTTCATTCCATTGCAACAGGTAACATGTTGCCTGCAAATGTCAAAGTAATTGTTGTCGATATTAATCAGCCAACAGTAACAAAACTCATGGATAGAGGAACATGGCAAGCACTAGGAATTGTTTCAGATGTAGGTGCATTCTTGCCAATGGTTGCACAACAAATTAGAAAAAAGAAATGATCAAGGCATCAATCTAGGATGCATTACCTTTATTCCACATAGACTCAAATAATAATTTCATAGAGTAAATCAGCGCAGGAGAATCAGTCCACATTGCAAAGGGTTCAGTAGATTTGTTTACATTCTTGG
>JBHITY010000086.1:0-4783 GCA_042138585.1 Candidatus Nitrosopumilus sp. | reverse complement strand
CAGTAGTGGGGTTGTAATAAATCCCACAATGCTACCAGCTAGAAATAGAAATATCCCCTTTGCCATACCGATTCCCAATTTATTATAGGATAATTATGATACAAGTTTTGGATTGATTTTAAGATCAAGGACTAGATTTCATTTGAGATAATCTTTGAATTACTTGTTCAAGTTCTTCCTTATTGTCATTAATAACTCGTTTAACAACTTCGATTTCTTGGTTTATTTGTTCTAATTGTTCATTATCAGAATTTTTTATTTGGTTTTCCAATTCTTCTAAAACTTGTTGATTATACTGATTAATTTTCTCTAATTCGTTTTTGTACTTCTCTAGTTTCACATATTGATTAGAGATTTCTGAAAGTTCAGGAATATTATTAATTTGTTGATTTGTCATAAAACCAGATATAGCAACTATACCACCAACCACTATTGCTGCAATGATAATTACAATACTTAGTTTCATTTTTGTTTGATTTTATTTCTCCAAAATTATATTAAAAATTAATCACCAGTCTAAGCTACTGCTTTTTTACGCCTGCGCATTATGTAAATTCCTACAGCAATAGCAATCACAACCGGAATTATGATCATTGAAGAGTCAGGACCAGATTCATCTTCAGTTGTAGGTTCATTTACAATGATAGTGGTGTCTTCAACAAGAAAGAGTTCATCTCTAACTCCATCTTTGTATCTCACAGTAATTGTAATTTCATGTTCTCCATATTCAGGCTCACCATCAAATTCAATTGGTATGTTAAATGGTACAGGTGCATCTACTTCAATTTCATCAATAAATTGAGTATTTGGCTTAATGTTAGAGTCACCACGAGGCTCAAGGCTAACAAATCCAAACAAACCATCTTCATTTCCTTCATTGATGATTTCTCCAACTACCATTTGTGTTCCAGATAATTCAATGACGTCAATATTGAAAATTGTAAGTTCTATCAGTCCTTTAATGTAAAAGTCAACGATTTTTGAAATTACTTGCTGATCACCATGTGCGTTATAGTATGATATGCTTAGAGGAATTCTAAGTGTATCATCTTTTAGTCCTTCTGGAACATATACTGTTGCAGTAAGATATCTAGCGGATTTTGGTTCAATGTTACCAACATCCCAATTTGATTCTAAAATTACAACATTTTCAACATTAGTAGTAGAAGACGCTGTTGATACACGTTCTGTTTGTGTGTTAGATGCAACAATATCAACACTAGATATTGGTGCAGATCCGTCATTTGCAATTTCAATAACTACATTGTTTGTTTTCAGAGATGTTAGAAATGGCTCTAATGCTCTTACATTAATGAGACTGTCACCAGTTACCTTGAACTGAAAGTCTTCAAATGCAGTTCTAATACCTGATTCTCTTAATCTAGAATAATCAACCTTCACTGTTCCAGGATATTGTTGAATATTGACATTTTTATCGACATTAACAAAAAATGTCAGATGGAAATTTTCTCCTGCAAGGGAATTTGAATCGCTGTCGGCCTTGATAATTGCACCTGGTCCATCAGATGCTGAAAATCCAAAAGGTAACGATAATTGTCCCTTTATTCCTGTGATGTCTTGAGTTCCAACATTAGCAAACACTACAGTAAATGGAACATTACTGTCTCCAGATTCAACTTCAATTTTTTGATTTAATGTACCAAAGTATGCATCTAAGAATTTGACATCACCAAAGTCTCTCTCAAATGGAGAATCTCCAAATCCACCAGATGTAATTTGTCCAAAGGAATTTCCTATGAAAAGTGGAACTAACATCAAAGATAGTAACAAGAAGAATGGTTTTTGATTCATTTTGCTAAAACCTCCATTTCTGATGGCATATCACCTTCAAAGGCTTTACCGTCTTTTATTGTAATTACTTTGTCTACATCACCAAAATGTTGACGATCGTGTGTAACAATAACAAATGTCTGATTGAGTTTCTTTGCCATAGATTTCATCAGGTGAACTATTTTATCAGAGGTAACAGAGTCAAGATTTCCTGTTGGCTCATCTGCTAGAACAATTGAGGGTTTATTGACTAGTCCTCTAGCAATAGCTGCTCTTTGAGCTTGTCCGCCTGAAATTTTATTTGCACGTTTATTGATTTGATCTTCTAATCCAACTGCCTTTAGCAAATCTCGTGCATCTTTCTCAGCGGTGGTGTTTGTACCTGCAATTTGTCGGGGTAAGAGTACATTTTCCAAAACTGTTAGATCAGAAAGAAGATTTGAGAATTGGAAGATAAATCCTAATTTTTTATTTCTAAATGAAGAGATTTTATCATCATCAAGAGTTGTAGTATCTGTTCCGTCAATGAAGATCTTACCACTTGTAGGACGATCAAGTAAACCAATCATGTTAAGTAATGTAGATTTTCCTGAACCAGAACTACCAACAATTAGAACAATTTCACCTTGATCAACTGATAAAGTTGCATCATCAAGAGCTTTTACTTTGTTTTCACCTTCGCCATAGACTTTGCTTAGATTGTGAATTTCCAGTACCTTAGACAGTTCTCATCGCCTCCACAGGTAATAGTTTTGTCGCTCTATACGATGGATAAAGTGATGCAATAATTGCCAAAATGAAAGAAGTTAATGCAGTTTGGATGATTTTCTCCCAATTGTAACTGACTTCAAGAGGCAAACTATTGTTAAAGGACATTTTAGTTTCCTTTGCATAGAAGGTGTATCCCAAGCCTGCAGCCGTGCCTACACCAGCACCAATTGCGCCAATAATCATTCCTTGGAAAATAAATATGATAAGAATATCTTTTCTTTTAGCTCCAATAGATCTCATAACTCCAATCTCACGAGTTTTTCCATTAACTAACATCATCTGAATTGTTACAATGGCAAAAGCTGAAGACATCATTCCAAAATAACCAATCATGTTAATCATTGCAATTCCAGATCTAAAACCAGCTAGTTGTTCTTCAGCTGATTCTTCTATTGTTTCAGCAAGAAAATCATCATTTGGAAATGAACGTAAGAAAAATTCCTTTACCTCAAATGCTTTTGTAGGATCATTTAGTTTTACCATAAAAGAACCTGTTTGACCATCCCTATTCATCATATCACGTAGTGTATCAATATGAACAACTGCAGTATAATCAAATCCTTGACCTCCAGGTGACTTTGCAATTCCTGAAACAGTAAATCGTCTAACTTCATCTTGTCCATATCTATCTACTACTAGAACTTTGACGCTATCACCAACTTGAGCTCCTCCAAGATCTCTTGCAACATTAGAACCTAATACAATAGAATTTCTTGAAAAAACATAACTTCCATCTGCAATAGTTTCATGAACAGTTGATGCTCTAATATCTCGGAAAGGATCAATTCCAACTATGGGTATACGTGTTTCTTCAATTAGTTTTCCATTTTTTGTCATATTCATTTCGGCTGTTGATGAAAGCCGCGGTGTCGCCGCTTCTACATATGGAATTCTTTCAAACCAACTTACAACAGATAAATCTGATTTATCGATATAGTCATTTTCATCAGTTACAAGAATGTCACCATTTCTGTAATTACTGATATCCCTAACTATTGCATCAAACAATCCTTGGAAAATTACAAAATTTACATGAATAACTAAAATTCCAATTGTTACAGCTAAGACTGCACCAATCAAACTGCCTTTTTTGTTGAATAGCATTCTTTTTGCTAATCTTAAGCGATATTCCACGAAATCAGTAAAATAGTCTGATATTTAATGTCTATGATGTATAGTGCTAACAATATAGACAATTTTATATGATATTAGTTTTGTATGAATCGTAGAGAAGTATTGGAGATGACAAAATGGACAATTTAGATATGAGAATCTTGAGTAGATTACTCAATAATTGTAGGGAATCAGACAGACAGATTGGAAAAGAATTAGGAATTTCAGGAGGAGCAGTTCGAGTCAGAATAAAGAAAATGCAAGAAAGTGGTGTTATTGAGAAATTTTTCCTCAAAATCGAACCACCAATTTTGGGTCATGGTGTTTTGTATTTTGTTGTGTCAGGAGAAAATATTCAAGAAATTTTAGAACAAGTTAGTCTTGTAGGTGAGCCATACATTGTAGTTCCATGTGTTGGAGGAGTAACAGTATGTGGTATTACAATTCAAGAAAATTTAGAACAAAAAATTGAGCTTGCAAAAAAGTTAATGAAAGATCTTAGAGTGTTATCAATATTTGAAGCTGAAAATTCAGATTTCAAATCTAATTTAACGAAAACAGATTTGGAAATTTTAGAAGAACTAATCAAAGAACCAAGACAGAAAATTGAAAAAATCGCAAATATTACAAATCTATCAACTAAGACGGTAACAAGATGTATAGAAAAATTACATCAAAATGATGGTTTTCAATTCACTTTAATTTATGATCCAACCAAAATGGAAGATTTCATTCCACATGCAGTACTTTCATGGATTGATGGAGATTTGAAAGAGACATTAGAAAACTTGAATGATACATTTTCAGAATCTTATTTACAAATTCCTTTTATTGCAAAAAATCAGATTGTATTATTTTTGTATAGTGACAGCATATTCAAAATGGATGAACTAACACAAAAGGTTAGGACAAGTAAAAATGTTAAATCAGCAGATTTGTTTATTCCTAAAAAAATCTCATTTTATACAAATTGGATGAAAAAATCAATTGCTGAATCAAAAAAATCTCCAAAATTACATCTTTCATATCAAACAAATTAAATAATAATAATTTCTTCTAGATTGCATGAAACGAAAAAAGATCTAGGAAGGAAAAATTTTAGGTCTTA
>JBHITY010000085.1:0-4866 GCA_042138585.1 Candidatus Nitrosopumilus sp. | reverse complement strand
ATTATCAATAGCTATAGAAAAAACATTCAATATTTCTCCAGAATTAAAATGGCCAAACGACATTACAATCAAAGGTAAAAAACTAGCAGGAATGTTAGTCGATGTATCCCTAGAATCAAACAAAATTGAGAATCTGGTTTTAGGGGTAGGAATTAACTTTGATGTAGATATAAAACAGATTGAAAAGAATCTCAAAGGAACTCCAAATTTTTACGGAGTTGCATCACTAAATGATTTCAAAGCAGAGATCAGACCAGTAGAATTAGTACAATCCTTTTTGGTAGAATTGGAAAAAACTTACAAATTGCTAGATGCAAAACAAACAAAGAAAATTATTTCAGAATGGACTAAAAGATCTTCAACGATTGGGAAAAATGTAAAACTAAACACTACTGATGGAGAAATTAAAGGAAAGGCAATTAGAATTGATGAAGACGGGGCATTAGTTGTATCCCATAACAAAAATACAAACAGAGTGATTGCAGGAGATATTATTCATACAAAATAGTTATTTTTTTGTAGATTTTGTTTTTCTTTTTGTAGGGGTTCGTTTTGGTTTTGAAATTAATGATGACTGCTCTTTTACAATTTCTTTAAGATCATTTTGTATCTCAAATACAGTCGAAAGTAATTGCTCTAAGGAATCAGAATATTTTTGATATGTTTCAAGAAGTTCAGTTTGCTTGAGATTTGCCTTTTGAAGATATTCGTTAGATCTGATTAGATTTGCTGTTTCAACTAACTCAGGCATATCAGATGCAGGTTCGCCTAATTGGGCCAAATCCGCTTCTGCCTGTTGAATTTTTTTACGTAAATCATAGATAATGTTTCCTACCCCAACCTTGTCCATCATCAAAAGACTAACTCTGAATAAATAAAAGATTTTCCAGAGTATAGAAAAAGTACAGAGTACAAGCGTAGAAATTAGTAGAAAATAGAAATAAACCAGAGAGTTAAAACTAATCATGCCAAGTAACTTCAAAAAAATTTCTTGTCTTTTAGCAATCACGATACTTTGTACACAAAGTCTTGCAGGAGTTTCATTTGCTCAAACAAATGATGAACCAGAAATTATGTTTAATCAAGCAATGGAGTTTTTCTCAAATGGGAATTACAATCAAGCCATAACAATTTATGATGATATATTGGAAATTGCACCAAACAACATCTCCACTCTAAAGATGAAGGGTATTGCACACAGCAATATGGGAGATCACAAAAAATCTTTAGAGCAATTCTTTACGGTTTTGCAATACAGACCAAATGATGTCATATCATTAGCTGGTATGGGTGTTGGGTTTGGTAATCTAGGAGAATATCAAGAGGCAACATCATATTTTGAAAAAGCCCTCAAAGAGAGACCAAACAGCACAGTCATACAAAATTACAAAGAATTCATAGACAAAGTAGTTGCAAAATATCCATACGTCCCTACAGAAAAACCAGATGGATTAGAGAAACAACCAGTATCATCCATCCCAGATTGGGTCAAGCCAATAGCAAAATGGTGGGCAACAGATGGTATTGATGATTCAGAATTTGCTTCAGCATTAATTTTCATGATTAACAACAAAATTATCCAAATTCCACCAGTAGAATCTCAAGGTATTTCTGAGGAGAAAATCCCCAAATGGATAAAAAATAATGCAGGCTGGTGGGCAGAAGGCCAAATTGATGATGAGGCGTTTGTTAAAGGAATACAATACATGATAGAAAGAGGATTAATTGTTATCAAATCAGATGAGATGACACAAAAAACACAAGAAGAGTTGGAACACGAATTTTATTTATTTACAAAGTATCTCAGAGACATTTCAAATAATATATCAAAAGAGAAACGCTACATAGAATATCCAAATCCTAGCCAAGACGTAATTAAAAAATTTCTTAGAGATTATGTAAAGTGGAATTTTGAAGAAGAAGTCAAAAAAGCATCTACTAATTTCCCAGACCCAACATACGAAATTGTTGATGACACTTACATTATCTATTACAAAGTTTACATCAACGAACAACCTTCAGGTCTACCACTAGATCATGTAAGTACACTTAGTGATTCGTTTGCGTTTTGGGAAGAAAAGGAATTATCAACAAATAATCAAAAGGCAAAAATGAAATTTGAAATAACAAATTTGAAACATGAAGCAAATGTTTGGGTAACATGGGTGGTTCGAGATATAGGAGATGGTGTTTTAGGACATGCACACTTAGGTAAAGGTGTCGTGGAAGTTACATTAGGAGATTACAACTGCGATGGAAGTTTTCAATTGTATGATGTTAACAGTGTTGAAACAATAATGACTCATGAGTTGGGTCATTCTATTGGTTTGAAACATGTTGATGATAAAACAAGTATAATGTATCCATCATTCACACCATCATACGCATATTGTTTGCTTAGCTAAATTCTAGCAATGTTTTTTCTTAAAAATAAAATTAGCTTTAGCTATAGGTAATTAGCTTTACCTACACACGAATAACCTGTAGAAATTAGGTAAAATGGATAATAAGGTATGTGTGGAAATTCAAAATATTATGCTTAGAAATCAAATGATTACAGGATCTAAATGTCCAGCCTGTGGAGATAAGAAAATGATTACCGATGAGAACACAGGAGAATTATTTTGTGGAAAATGTGGATTTGTCGTATCTGATAAAATTGCTGACACTGGAGCTGAATGGCGTTCTTTCTCAAATGATGAAGGAAATAAAGCTAGAACAGGTGCAGGTACATCACTTACAATGCACGACATGGGATTATCAACAGTAATTGGTGCAGCAAACAAGGATTCAACAGGAAAACCATTATCTGCAAGTGTCAAAAGTTCAATTGAAAGACTAAGAACTTGGGACAGTAGAAGTCAAGCACATTCGTCAGCAGATAGAAATCTAAGACAAGCACTAAATGAAATGGACAAATTAAAAGATAAACTGGCACTAACTGATGCAGTAATTGAAAAAGCAGCTTACATTTACAGAAAAGCAATGGAGAAGAAACTAGTCAGAGGCCGTTCAATCCAAGGATTAGTAGCAGCATGTCTTTATGCATCCTGTAGAAATACAGAAACTCCAAGAACATTAGATGATGTTGCAAAGGGAATTAACATTAGAAGAAAAGATGTTGCCAGATGTTACAGATTAATTTTCAGAGAATTAGAACTAAAGATGCCAGTAGTAGATCCTGTAAAAGGAGTTTCAAGAATCGCAAGTATTGCAGAGCTAAGTGAGAAAAGTAAACGTAAAGCAATTGCCATTCTTAATGAAGCAAAGAAGATGGGAGTCGTTGCAGGAAAGGACCCAATGGGAATAGCAGCTGCTGCACTTTATCTTGCATGTATTAGTACAGGTGAAGTTAAATCACAAAAAGACATATCCATTGCATCAGGAGTTACAGAGGTTACCATTCGAAACAGATGTGCGGGATTAAGAAAGATGATTAACGAATAGAAATTATTTCTGAGAACGCTTAAACTCTAATTTATCCCAAGGAAATACAACATATGCGTTATTGTTTGTCTTTTTACCATATACTAATTGTTTAGGATATTTTTTCCCACGTCGTGCAAATAATGTAACAAAAACAAGTTTTGAAGGAACGTCTACACGTTTAATGATTTCATCAAATGTCTCACCAGTATCAAAAATGTCATCTACAAACAAAGAATTAGAGTCAATCTTTCTTTTATCTACAAATATTTTCTCAATATCTAATTGATCTGCAATTAAACGTGCAGGAATCAACCCTCCCCTACTAACAGTAGTTATGCTAGTAAATGTTTTTGGCAATTTGGAAATTTTGTTTGAAAGTTTTTTCACAATACTTTCAATTTCAGGCCAATCAACATCTTGAGACAATACAAGAATCCATGCAGAGTAGAATTAAGTTGTTATGTTTAGAAGGTCTTCATTGGTGAATTTTTCAAAGGTTCAATAAGTTTGAGAATTTTGAATGGGATTTTTCCAAAGTTAATGTCTTTTTCACAAGAAACCAGTAATACGTCATCACCAGACAATGGAAAACTCATCACAATGACCTTATCTCTATATGACATTGAAAAATGAACTACTCCAAATTCGTTATCAAATTCATGTCTCATTCTAACACGTAATGCCAATTCCATGAACATCATCTCATCTTGTTTTTGTGCCTCAAGTGACATCAACCCCTCCTTCATGCCACCTGCTATCAAATGACCTCGACTATTGATGAGCCTGGCAGAACGCATCTTTGGATCCAATTTTGTTATTTTTTTGCAGAGATTCTCAAGTTCTTCCACGTTTTCCATTTGCCTAATTACGTAAGCGAACTATTTATTGCGATCTGTTTTCAATAGGTCTCTATGCAATCAGAATCAAGTAAAGACATTACAGATTACTACAAGCATCTCTCGTTGTTCTGGACAGATATTGTTCATCTGATGTCAAGCAAACCACAAGCATTAGCATCAATTGGTCCAATGAGGGCATTTGCTGCAAATTCTAAGAAGATATCAACTGAGCTGATTGAGATTAACGAAGATTTAATGGAATTTAACAAGCATTTAACAGAATACTACAAACAACTTGCAGATACCTGGGTAGATGCACAAAAGAAAGTAAATCTGAAAGCACCAGAAATCCCTCAAGACATTGAACAGATAGAAGCAGTCAAAAGAGTTTGGATTGATATTTTTGATAATGACTTTACAGAACTATTTGATTCAGGAAAGTTTGGAGAAAATTATGGGAAATTAGTTTCAAAAGAATTAGAACTGACAAAACATTGGAACAACATTACAAATGTAATACTCCAATCAGTAAATCTTCCTAGTAAAGAAGAGATTGATGAAGTGTATAAAGAGATACATTCATTGAAAAAAAGAGTTG
>JBHITY010000084.1:0-4869 GCA_042138585.1 Candidatus Nitrosopumilus sp. | reverse complement strand
TTCGAAAGAAAGTATAAGAACTTAGAGCTTTACATAATGCAAAACTAGATGATTTTTGAGCCTCTTTACTGATTTGAGTCTGAGATGTGGAGAATTAGAAATTTTACTAAACCCAATACCACGCAAATAGGAAATTGAATCATTACCACCAATCAAGAATGGAGACAGAGTTAGAATCATTTCATCAAATAGTTCATGTTTGACAAATTCCCAATTTACAGTTCCTCCTCCCTCAACTAAAATTGTCTTGATTTTCTTTTTTGCTAATTTTTTCAATAACAATTTTAGATTGACAGAATCATTACCAGCAATAATTATTTCAACAGGAAATTTCTCTAATTGTTCAAGATTTTTTTTTGAAATTTTTTTGGATACTGCAATTATAGTCGGAATTGTGTTACTTGATTCTATGATTTTTGATTTTTTTGAAATTGTTCCTTTAGAGTCTAAAATAATTCTAATAGGGTTTTTTCCTTTAACATGACGAACAGTTAGAAGAGGATTATCACGAGAAACAGTATTTTTTCCAATAAGAATCGCATCTACACTTGAACGTAATTTATGAAGTCGTTGAATATCTTTTTGTGATGAGAGTTTTGAATCGTTTTTACTGGTTGCAATTTTTCCGTCTATGGAAATTGCTCCACTTAGTATAACACGTGGTCTAGATTTTTCCATGAACTATTTTACCTCCAATCATTACTGCTTGTATTGCAGACTCTGAAGCTCTGTGGACAATAGATGCGTAAGGTTCATGCATTGGTTCTAAATCTAATGCATGTTTATTGAGAAATATACAATCAGCAATTTTTTTGGTTTCAATTACTCCAATCTCTTTTTTTAGAATCTTTCCACCATTTACGGTAGCCATCTTTAGAATTTCTTTGGGAGCGATTCTCTTTTTATGAATGCCCATTGTCACTTTCCAAAGATAATCCATTTCTCTGAACATGTCAGGAGAATTTATCATGACATTGTCTGTGCCTAATCCTAGCGTACAACCAGCTTTTTGCATCAGAGTAATATCAGGAATTCCTTCTGCCAATGAAGAATTTGCTCTTGGACAAACAACTATTCCTCGAACTTTTTTTGCTGCCAAATGAAGATCACTTTTTGATGCATGAGTCATATGAACAAGAAAATGTGGTTTTAGTGATAATGCACGAATAACTTCAGATTTTCCAGTCATTTTTTTAGATGTTGAAACACTCTGTTTTGTTTCAGCAGAATGAATTGCTCTAATCTTTGATGTTTTTGAATAATGATTCAAAACTGATGTACTATTTTCATTTGCACCACTAACTCCAATACCATCACATTTTTGGAGAATTAGAGGCAGTTCCTGGGCTTTTTCTTGGGGGATTGGGAGATTTTTTTTAATTTGAGCAGAATTTTGGTAAAAATCTACCCTACCTAAGATAATTGATCGAATTGGAATTTCAGATAATGTTTTTTTTAATAAAATAACACCATCTAATCCCCCTTCTCTAAAATCAACAAAAGTGGTAATTCCTTTTCTAATCATAGAATGACAAGTGTTTTTCATAAAATTAGACAAATTTTCAGGAGGAGTATTTTTTAGAATTTTTGATTTTGCCCCAAAAACAGGATGTATTTTTTTATCTACTGAACTCTCCAGAGTGACATCTTTTCCAATTGAATCACCTATGTGAGTATGTGCGTTGATAAATCCAGGAATCATTAAGAGTCCTTCACAATCAATAGAATCCTCTTTGCCACTAGATTTAATGTTAGGTTGAATTCGTTTGAATCTATCATTTTGAATTTGAACATTTGTTTTTGCAACAAAATCTAGTTCTTTTCCTAGAAGAAGGCTGATGTTTTTGATTAACATGATAATTCATAAACTTCAGGTTTTTCTTTTCCTGAATCTCGAATTTCACGAATTGTGTCAAGTGATTTTGTGGCTAATTTAACAGCATCTCTACATGTTGGGGCATTACCAATACCGCAATTCAGAAAGATCTTATCGTCATTTTTAATCATGTTAATGAAATCCTGTACAGAATTTTTTCCAGCATCGCTTGCCACAACCATAAAGTTGTCACCACCCATGAAAAATGTGAGTGAATTTTTTTCTAGAAAATATTTTGACATTTTTGAATACAAATCAAAGATTATTGATGAAATCTCATATGGAGAGTTTGTTGTTCCTTTAGATGTAAGATCATCAACATCCAAATGCATGACGGTTACTTTGAGGTCAGGTGTATCATTAACAAAACCAAAGATATTGTATTGTTTATCTAAAATAACTTCATTTTTTCTTCCTTCATACGCTTTCAAATTTGCTTCAAATGGGGATTCGCCAAAGCCAATTGAGATTGTCAGGTGTATTTCAAAAGATTTTTCAAGAGTTTTTTGAATTTCAATATGTTCTTCTAATCCAATACCGTTTGAGACTACAAAAAATTCATCAGCCCTATTTAAAAAAACAAGGCAGTTTTTTTCTGAAAACAATTTTTGTAATTGTTTGTACAAAGATGCCTGAAGCATTTGTAATTCATGCTCTCTGTCACTTCCCAAAGTCAAAGTCCATGGACCATAACCTGTAATTTTCAAAATACTTAGTTGAATCATTTTTGAATCCTTTTTAGTTCTGATGAAATTTTGACTACTGCCTCTACAGCACGTTCGGCTACAGGTCTAATTCTAGCATGAGCGTGTCTTTCTTGCATACCTGGACCAGATATTCCTAAAGATACAGGTTTTTGGTGTTTTATGGATAAATCAGTAAGTGCCTGAGCAGCAGCATGAGAAATTACTTCATCATGCTTTGTTTGTCCTTTGATAATTGCACCCAGAGTAACTACAGCATCAACATTATCTTTTTTCAATAACGCATCGGCAATTATGGGCATATCATATGCACCAGGAACATAACAGGTGTGAGTTATTTTTAATTTTAGTGAATCAGCTTTTTCTTGGGCCACTGAAAGCATTCTAGATGTCACTTCGTCATTGAATTCCGAAACTACTATAGCAATATTCAAAATTAATGCACCTTAGCGTATTCTAATAGTTCTTTGCCATCAATTAATGGAATTCCATTTTGTTTTGCAAATTTTTCTGCTTTATCAACAGATAATGCAGTATATGTTTCAGCATCCATCATTTCACATATTGCAGTTACTGGTGTCAAACCTGCAATTTGTGCAAGATAAACAGACATTTCTGTATGTCCTTGACGTGCTGCTAACAAACCTTTTGATGCAATTAGTAAAGGAACATGTCCTGGAGTTTTAAAAGACGATGCAAACTTTTTTTGTTTATTTTCAACATTGTAGATATTTGCCATTTCTCTTATTGTTAATGATCTGTCATTATCAGTAATTCCGGTATACGTTTGATAATGATTTACGGATAATGAAAATGTGGGATGATCACCATAAGGTGCTAATCCCATAATCATTTCTTTGTTAGAAATTGAAGAGTCAGCTAAAATTTCGTGCATGTATTTTAGTTCAAGTGATTTTGCAAATTGATTGTCTATTGCAATACATAGTAATCCGCCTGCATGTTGACGCATTCGTGCAACATGCTCAGGAGTAACAAATTCTGCTGCAACCATCATATCAATCTCATTTTCTCTTCCAGCAGAATCAAACAAGAGCACAAATTCACCTCTTTTTAGAGATTGTAGTGCAGTTTCTAGAGACATAAACAAAAAAATCCTCAAACTGATTATAAAGTTTACTTAAAAATTGGTAATTACCACTAAAGTTGTAGATTAACAGGTTTATTTTAGAATGTATTTTCCAAGAATGTCAGTTTCAATATTAACTTTGTCGCCTACTTTTTTTGTTTGAAAATTTGTGACTTCAATTGTATGAGGGATCAGTGATACAGATGCAAGATTTTTTTTAATGTCAGTTACAGTCAGACTGATTCCATCAACTGCAATTGAGCCCTTTTTGACTACATATTTTGATAATTTTTTAGGTACTTCAAACCAAACTTGAACCTCTTTAGGCTTTTTTAGAATTTTTTTGATAATTCCTACACCATCAACATGACCTAAAACAAAATGTCCTTCTAATCTGTCACCAGCCTTTAAGCTTCGTTCAATGTTTACTATTCCACCAACCTCAAGATTTCCCAGATCTGTTTTCTTTGTAGTTTCTTCAATCATTTCAAATATGCAACTAGATTTTGATAGTTTTGTTGCCGTAAGACAAACACCATTTAGTGCAACACTTTGTCCAATTTTCAGTCCTTTTGCGTGTTTACCCAAGTTTACAGTCATTTGTATTGCGCTTCGATTTTTTGTGTTTTTAGAAATTTTTTCCACTTTACCTATTCCTTCAACAATTCCAGTAAACATAAAATTCACCTACTAATTCACGTATAAAATGATTTAGTTAATTTTCATTTTAGATTTCTTTGAATCATATTCTTCAAATTCATTTTCACAAACTTGGTGAAAAAGAGAACACTTGTTTTCTTTTGCTGCCGTCTTTATTTTTTCCATGTCTTTGTTTAGAATAACCTGGGCAGCCAGAAATGCATTATAGCAATCGCCTAGTTTTTCAAAAATTTTATATTTTTCTATAGGTAATTATTTGAGGCTGGAATCAACAACTTGTGCCTTGTCGTAAAAGTCTATTGCGACTTCATAATTTCCCAAATGGCTATGAGAGATAGCCTTATTCATCAAAGCGGTAACATCACTTGGATCAATTGCAAGTACTTTTTCATAATATTCAAGTGCTTCTTTATGTTGATCCAATTCATTTAATGATAAACCCTTACTATTCAATGCCCAAGAATCATTAGGATTAGTAGAAAGAATCTCGTCACATAATTTTTGAACTTGTTGATAGTCACCTAAACTTTCTAGTGCATAGA
>JBHITY010000083.1:0-4950 GCA_042138585.1 Candidatus Nitrosopumilus sp. | reverse complement strand
ATGTTATCTACGCAAAAGCGTTGAGGGTGTGGAGAATGCTTTTCACCCTATACAAGGTCGCGCCTTTTACCCCCTTTAGTTGATTTTTTTGAAATGATTATTCTGATTGAATCTTTGCACCGATCTTATTCATCTCTTCGATAAAGTTTGGATACGATACTTTAACTGATTCAGGGTCTGTTACAGTACAATTTCCAACATACATTCCTGCGATACAAAATGCCATGAATAGTCTATGATCATTTTCAGAATTTAATTCAGCACCTTTGAGATTATCGGTTGATTCTAAAATCAAACCATCTTCTTTTTCTTGCACTTTAATTCCTAATTTTACTAGTTCTCTTGATGTTATTGCAATTCTATCCGTTTCTTTGATTCTTGCATGTTTTACATTAACAATTTCAATTGGATTTTCTGAATTTAATGCAAGTATTGCTAATGGTGGCAAAAGATCTGGAGAGTTACTCAAATCAAATCTTCCTCCTTTTAGTTTTGCAGGAGATTTTATTTTTATTTCATCATTATCTATACTTACGGTAACTCCCAACTGTTCGAGTATATCTATAAAGACCTCGTCTCCTTGAGGTAAGTTTCCAATGTTTCCATTGATAATGGTTTCATCTCCATTAAGTACTGCTGCAGATAACAGTAATGCAAGACTAGAAAAATCAATTGGAACTGTAAATGTTGCAGTCTTGTAAACTTGTGGTGATATGTTGTATCTTTTGTATGGGATTAATGTTTGAACACTGACTCCAAATTTTCTCATTGTTGCAATTGTTGCATCAAGATATGGTTTTGATACTAGATTTTCTTTAATTGAAAGATTTATTCCATTTTCAGTTAGTGGTGCACTAATTAATAATGCAGAAATGAATTGACTTGAAAAGTTTCCTGGAATTGCTACATCCCCTCCTAAAATTTTTCCTTTGATTTTGATTGGTGGTTTTCCATCAGTTGATTGGCATTGGGCTCCAATACTTGATAGTGCATCTAAGAGGGGTTGCATGGGTCTTTTTTTGAGGCTATCATCTCCTGTCAATGTAATCTCGTCTGAAAACAAACTTGCAATTCCTGAGGCTATTCTGATTGTTGTTCCAGAGTTCTCAGTATTGATTTCAGGCACGATTTTATCAAATTTAATGGGATTTTTGACAATTATTGATGAATTTTCAGTCTCTATCTCTGCTCCAAATTTCTTACATGCTTCAATTGTTGCAATAGTGTCTGCTGATAGTAATACGTTTTGCACTTTGCTATAATTTCCTGCAAGTGATGCAAGAAATATTGCTCTGTGAGTATAACTCTTGTTTGGAGGACAAATTATATGTCCTGAAATTTTTGATTTTTCTACTTTACACTTCATGAACTTCAGCCTTTTTGTTACTGATCTTTGAAACTATGATGTTTCCTTCTAATGTTGAAAATGCTTTTTTGATGTCAGATTCATTTTCTTTTTTTGTAATTGCTGCAATTGCTGGACCATTTCCTGAAACTGATGCACCTAAAGCCCCTCTTTCAATTAATCCTGTTATCACATCTGGATTTGAACTAAGAATTGATGCGGTAGCTAGTCCATTGATTATCATTGCTTCCCAATAGTTTGACTTCTTTGCTAGATTCCAAGCATGATCAAAAACTGATGATAAAACTTTAAGTTTTTTTAGATTTCCTCGTTTTCTATTTTTTGGAATAAAGATTACTACAACCAAATTTGAAGGTCCTTTCTCAAAATTCATTCTTTTCTTCTTTGCATTATCTGTAACATTAAATCCTCCATAATAACATGAACATGCATCATCATATGCTCCAGTAATACTTACTTTGGATTCAATTGATGCATCAACTCCTGCAAGTAAAATTTGTTGATCAGTGAATTTTGATTTGAAAATTTTCGCGCATCCTAATGCAACAGCTGAAGATATTGCACTGGAACTCTTCAACCCATACCCAGTTGGAATCTCTGATTCTAGCGTTATCGTTATCTTGTTTTGTTCAAGGTCTTTTTTTGAAACAATTTTTTCAACTGTCTTATTGATTAAGCGAGAACTAAGGGTTTTGTTTTGGGATTGAATAACTATACCTTTTCCAGGAGTTGTTTCAACTATGGCTTCAACCTTTAGATCTATTCCTACTGTGGCTCCTTTTTGGTTCGCAATTGCATTAACTATTGAAACTGCGCCGTGAACTGTTGCTTTTGCCTTTGCCATCAAAATCCTCCTAACAGTGCTTTTTTCATGGCATTATAAGGTGCTTCCATACCATGCCAAATTTCAAATGCTCTTACTGCTTGACCTAATAGCATCTCATACCCAAAAATTACTATGGCGTTTTTTTCTTTTGCTTTTTTTAGAAAATCTGTATTCATTGGCATGTAAACAATGTCATACACTACTGTCTTCTCGTCGATTCCATTTAGTGAAATTGGACTGGATTCTTTTTGTAATCCAATTGATGTTGCATTGACAATAATATTGTAATTTTTTGCAGATTCTCCAACGTCATCAATAGTTATGGCATTTGCATCAAGGCTTATCTTTTTGGCAAATTCCACTAGGTTGTTTGCTTTCTCTATTGTTCTATTTGCAATTGTAATGCTTTTTGCTTTTTCTTTTGCAAAACCTGCAACAATTGCTCTTGCAGCTCCTCCTGCTCCTAGTAATAACACATTAGCATTTGCAATGTCTATGTTTCTTTTCTTTAATGGCTCCAAAAATCCATCCATGTCTGTATTGTATCCTTTTAGCACCCCGTCATTGTTCACAACAGTATTTGCAGCTCCGATCAAACTACATGACTCGTCAATTTTATCTAAATATTTCATCATCTCTACTTTGTGAGGAATTGTGACATTGAATCCGTCAATTTTGATTTTTTTCAAACCCTCAATTCCTTCTCCAAGTTCATCTTTTGGAATTCTATATGCAATGTATGAGCAATCTAGGTTCAATTCTCTAAATGCTGCACTGTGAATATTTGGAGACAAAGAATGATTAATTGGATCTCCAATCACTGCAAATGTTTTTCCCATAATATCTTCGCGTAATATGATTGATTTAAACTCTCAATTGATGTGATAGTTATTTTTTCAAGTTGGTGATTTTATTTACTTCATCAACACTGAACTGACCTGGTGCAACTGGTTTTCCTAATGAGACATATGTATATGGACTTCCCAAATACAGGCACAAAATCCTTGAAATCCTACCAAAATCTCCCATGGCAAATGAAATTAGATTATTTTTGCCTCTCTTATTGTATAACTCTAGCATTCTAGTTGAATCATCAGTTGATTTTGCACTACTAACAATTTTTACAAAGTTTGAGAATTTGCTCATCTGAGTCATCTTCTTTTTTAATTCAGAAGAACTTGGGGTCTTCTTAAAGTCATGCCAAGAAACAAGTAATTTTGTTTTTGTTGATTTTAGGTATTTAGCTAGTGATGAATTTCTTTTCAGAGTGTTAAACTCTACATCTATCAAAAATGGATTGTATTCTGCAATCAATTTGATTATTGCTATTCTTTCTTTTTCATTTCCCGGAAATTGACCTCCTTCTGTTTTTGGTCTTAATGTACAAACTGATTTTTTTAAATCCTTTTTGATTAGTTCTAACGTTTCTGGAATTTGTTCCATTTTTAGAAAATCAAATCTAATTTCAACAAAATCTGATTTCTTTAAAGCAATTTTTAATGTCTGTTTGACTTTGTTAGGTGTTTTTTCTGCAATGGAAACACAAGTTTTGTACTTCATCTTATTTTTCTAAAATATATTCGTCTGAAACTTCCATACCAAAATGTCTACCTGTTGCAGGTTTTGAATGAACCATTACTGTATCGCCTTTCTTGAGATGTGTAACTGATACTAGTTGCCCATTAGGTTTGACAAAACGAATTGTTTCTGCATCTTGTGCAATTATTCCCCCTATCTCTCCGCCAGCTTTTGCTTTGATCATTAACATTGGTCTTCTTTCAATCTTTGATCTTCCTACAGTTGCTCTTCTTGCTTTTCCTTTGGAGTTTAGAATTAATACTTCTGAACCTGTTTCTACCTCTGACAAATAGTTAGTTGTTCCATCTGGGGACAATGTATAGCAGTGTACTGCTCCTGCATTTACTCTAAATGGTCTTGGTGATGTAAATGATGAACCTACTGATTCGTTATGAACTAAAAACAAAAAGTTTGATCTACTTCCAATCAACATTCCTTCTCCCTTGTGAAGCATTGATGCAGTATCTACACAAACTCTTTCACCATCCCCTACTTCTTTGATGTCGATAATTTTTGCAGGTTTCATGTCAAAACTTCTGGTTCCCAAGTAAACCATTGCTTCTCTAACTTCGTTGATTGATGATGTGCTGAAAATTACTCCATCTACTCCTACCTCTAGAATTGAAAACATCTTTCTTACTTCTTCGGGTGTTCTTGCAATTGCAAAAATTTTGGTGTGAATTTTGTGAAGTTTTGCAATGATGTTCTCTAATGGAATTATCTTCCAGTCTTTAACTTCTACAACTACAAAATCTAGGCCTTTCTTTGCGATGGTTAGAATATCTTCAATATCTGTATTGGATAACACTTGGAATTTTCTCCCAACTTTTTTGCCCTTTGGCTTTGTTGCATTTTCTTTTTCAAGAACTACGTAGCTAGCATTGTTTGATGGATAGACTGTCTTCAATTTTGTTTTCTTTTTTCCAAGTTTCTTTGGATCAAGGTAAACCATATTGATTCCCTCATCTTCTAACTGGGGCAAAAGTTTGGATAATTGTGCCTGTGAACCTTTAGGGGAGATAATTAACTCTCTACTCTTACTCAATTTTCTTCATTGCTTCCTTTGCTGTACCTTTTCTGAAAATTATTTCAGCTAATGCTTCTACCATTTTTTCAGGTGCTTTGTGTGCAAAGATGTTTCTACCATATGTGACACCTTTTGCTCCTGCTGTCATGGCGT
>JBHITY010000082.1:0-4976 GCA_042138585.1 Candidatus Nitrosopumilus sp. | reverse complement strand
ACTATCTTGCGGGATTTGTTCTTCAGTAATTTCATATCCTACAGAAAATGAAGTGTTTGCAGTAGCACCAGCATAACTTACACTTACATCATAAGTTCCTTCATTGATTCCTAAGACTTGATGAAGGTTCAGAGTTGTATCATAATTCAAATTTAAATCAGGATACAAAGTTAAGGTTCTATCAAAATTAGGACCTGTAATTTTTACAATTATTGATTCAGGTTGGAAGAATGGTTTTTCAATAAAGACTTCTTTAGAGACACTTCCTTCAATAACTGCTGTTTCGCCAAACAAATATGCAGACTTTGCAGAAGAAATAGTAACAGTAATCTCTTCTGCTTCTTGTGTTTGAATTAATTTTCCATTAGTAGAGCCAGAAGTAGAGGTTACAAACTTCCAATCATCAGAATTATCCAAGTCATAGCCATCATAGATTCTCTGCCAAGATTTAAAGTCATTTTGAATGTCTGTGAGAATTGGAGTTTTGTCAATTACAACCCCATTTTCATTTCGTAATTCTACTGATTCATTTGAATCATTAAACCATACTGTTTGATATGAAAAAGTCAAAAATTGTCCAGGTTTTATTGTAGTTCCATCAGAAATTGTCATCGGAGTTTTGAAATTAAAATATGTGGCAGCAATTTGCCATCCACTTAAATCAATTTCAGAATCAGTAGGATTGTAAAGCTCAACCCATTCAGAGATAGATTTTGAATCATCTCCTGGAGGATTAATGTCGACTTCGTTAATTACAACATTTTCTGCTGTTTGAGCATATGCAGGGACAATTACCCCTACGAGTAGAACTATGAAAAATACTATAGACAGATTCCTATTCATTGCTGTTTCCTCTTTTTTTTGGCTAAAAGGGTCATTTTAGAATGGAATTGAGGAAAAGTTGAGCTTGTTGTTAAAGTCCTATATCTTAAATCCATACAAATTTTGGCGATTTTTCAGTTTTAAGCACTACGTAGGAATTATTCCTTAGAAGAATCACAGTTTGGGCATTTCTTATCATGAATTTTAGCCCCGCATTCTAGACATATTCCTTCACCCACATCTTGCTCCATTAATTGTCGTCTCTTTGCAACATAGAATTTTATTCCAAAATACATCAGAATTACAATAATTACAGCATATGCTGGACTCATGAATGGAATTAATCCAATCATGAAAAGCAAAAGTCCTACAATCAAAATTATATCGCGTCTTTCAAATTTCAATAAAACAAAACCTCAAAGAATTGATAAAAACATGCCGGAGCTCAGAGCCATTAGTTTACTTCATATCAAAGTCATTACTCTAACTCTTCCTCATTGCTCAGGCAATATTTGGAGTAAGTTAATTTGATAATAAGATAATGGTGGGATCGGCGAGATTTGAACGCGCGACCTCTGCGTCCCAAACGCAGAATCATACCAAGCTAGACCACGATCCCAGTAAATCCTAAAAGTTGCCCAATTTAAGCTTCACAGATAATCATTTTAAAGGCACACAAAGGATCAAAGACGTGCAAATGGAAGAATACATCCAAGCAGGGAAAATTGCATCTGAAGTAAGAGAAATGGTTAGAGTCAAAGACTGGGTAGGAAAAACAGTCTATGAAATTTGTGAGTGGGTAGAAGATGAAATTAGAAAACGTGGTGCAAAATGTGCATTTCCAGTAAATACAAGTATCAATGAAGTTGCTGCTCATTACACTGCAGAACCAAATGATCCAATTACTATCAAAGATACAGATTTGATAAAAATCGATCTTGGTGCACAGATTAATGGATACATTGCAGATACTGCAGTAACAGTGTGTTATGATCCACAATATGACGGATTGGTACAAGCAGCTGAAGAAGGGTTAGCAAACGCAATGTCAATGATCAAAGCAGGTGTAAAAGCAAGCGACATTGGAAGAACAATAGAGACAACAATAAAGCAATTAGGTTACAAACCAATTGCGAATCTCAGTGGACATTCTTTAGAACAATACACAATTCATGCTGGAAAATCCATTCCAAATATCTGGTCAATTGGAGGATTTTCACTTTCAGAAAATTCTGCATATGCATGTGAGCCATTTGTTACAACATCAGATGGAGGAGGATTTGTCAGAAATGGACAAATAAAAAATATTTTTGCGATAAACTCTAGAAAGAAAACAAAAGATGCCGAAGCAGATAAACTACTTGATTTTATCTGGGAGAATTTTAACATGTTACCATTTGCATTAAGATGGATTACAAAGGAAAGAGAAGAAAAAGAAGCAAGAGATTTGCTAAATATTTTGATAAAGAAAAAGGCAGTGCAGGCATACCCAGTTTTAATTGAAGTAAATGAACAGAGGGTAGCTCAAGCAGAACACACTTTCATTCCAACAGAAAATGGAGTCACTGTAACCACTAAGGCATAAGTTATTGTTCTAGAGTTTCACCAAATATTTTATCAATTACAGTTGTTCCATCACAGGAATTGCATTTTGATACTTCTGTAAACAAAACATCGCCTTCAGAGAATTTTCTCTTCTTTTGCATTCCACATTTTTCACATTTTTCAATAGTATATGCTACAGTAATTTTTTCTTTTGAGAACATTATTGAGGTACCCCCACAGTGTTTCCAACACCAATAATTACCACAGATTGGCCCTCCTTTGTGTTTTCTTTAATCATTTCATAGACTTGGGAGCGCACATCATCAGCTTGGTCTGCAATTTCTTTTGTCATAAGGGTGATGGCTTCTTTAATGGATTGTTTTATCACAATAGAAAATATTGGAATTTGTTTTTGAGTGGCAACTTCCTCTATATGGAATTTTTCAGTTCCAATACCACCAATTGCTGCACCAAATCCTCTTGCAACAGATGCAGATTCTTCACCTTCCATTTTCAATGCGGCATCAATCATAATTACTGCATCAATTTTATTTTCAGAAACAATAGATTGTAGTGCATCACCAGGTCTGCCAACAGTTGACCCAGGACCTTCTGCTTTTAATAAATACAAATTTCTATTTTCGAATGTAGTTTTTGCAAGGGTAGTTTGAAATGAAACAGTTTCCTTTGGACTATTTAACATCATTTTTCCAACAACCATTGGTCCGATTCCATCACCTACAGGTTGACCTGTTTTAAATACTGGAATTGCTTCTTTCATCGCTTCTGCTTGCTCCATTATAAAAGGAAGAATCATTTGAAGTGGCAAAATTAATGGATAGTTGTTTTGTTTTTTTGCAGTTAAGAACATGTGATTAATGATTTTGTAAATCATTTGTAATGAGGATGCAATTTCAAGCAGAGTCTGAACTTTGGATAATTCAGTATCATCAATTTCTGAGAAAAGTGATCTTACATGTTCACGAGTATAGTCTTCTCTAGACCTTACTGTATGTTGCACTTTTTCGACAATTCCATTAGGGTCCATGTCAACTGGCATGATTGTGAAATATTCTAAGAACTGATCAATTTTCTTTTCAGGATTACTTTTTGGATTCAAACGCTTGTTGATGTAAGTGATTAATTCATTTCTTGATTCTTCCCTGAATCCATCAAGTTTTTTAATTCCTTTTTTTATTTCACCTGATGTAACAAATAATTGAATTCGTTGACCGTAAAAAATGAAGATAACAATTGGTAAAATCCAGATCAACATCATTAAGGGATTGGAATCGTCTTTCATCCCAAACAATTGGTCAATGTCAAAATTTGTAAAATCCACTAAATTCCACGATCGTCAGATCTCAATTAAACCATTCGTCTAATGTGAAATATGGGTTGAAAATTGTTCAAAATGCCTGTTGATGCGAAAAAAGATAGCGAGTGCTTTTATTATAGTTAAAATACAAAAAAATCGAATATGCCACAAACCAAACCTATCGTAAGTGTGGAAAATGTAGTAGCTTCAGCATCTGTAGATCAAAAGATGGACTTGAATGAAATTACAAGAACATTTCCGGATGTAGAGTATCATCCTGATCAATTTCCAGGATTAGTTTTTAGATTAAAGAGTCCAAAAACTGCAACATTAATTTTCACTTCTGGTAAAATGGTATGTACTGGTTCTAAATCAGAAGAGATGGCAAGAAAAGCAGTCAAAACTGTTGTTCAAAAACTTCGTAAAGGTGGAATCAATGTTAAGAAAGATGCAGTTGTAGAAATTCAAAATATAGTCGCATCAATTAATCTTGGTGGAAAAATTCACTTGGAACAAGCTGCTAGAACATTGCCAAGAAGTATGTACGAGCCAGAACAATTCCCAGGACTTATTCATAGAATGCTAGATCCTAAAACAGTCATTTTGTTATTTTCCTCAGGAAAACTTGTCTGTACAGGAGCAAAGAAAGAACCAGATGTTTACAGATCAGTAAACAACCTGCATGCATTACTAGAAGAAAAAGATCTAATGATTTATGACTAGTCATAAATCAAACATATTTTCATTAATTTTATAGATATTTAGTTATAAAGACACTCAAATTTTTATACAAATTTTGCAATTATAATCATCCAATTCAGAAAAAAATGGTTCCCAAAGAACCTACTAAGAAAAAATGGATGAAGGGGAGAAGGCTTGGCTCCCTTTCTAAAATTACTTTATAGGACTTCCAAGTGGGATGTCTTCTTCAACGGTTAACCAAAATGGTTTATCGTCAACATCTGCAGCTAAAAGCATTGCATTAGATTCTACACCTGCCATTTTTTTTGGTTCCAGGTTTGCAAGTGCAATCACAGTTTTTCCAACAATCTCTTCTGGTTGGAAATATTGTGCACCACCGATAATTACATCACGTTGATCATCATTTCCCAAATCAATTTTACCTTTGATAATTCTGGATTTTCCTTCTATGGGTTCTGTTGCGATAATCTTTGCAACTCTGATATCGAGTTTTGCAAAATCATCATATGAAACATTTGACATGAAATGACACAAACTTTGCCTGTTAAATGAATTTCGAATTAGTGTAATTCTTTTTTATCGATTCCAC
>JBHITY010000081.1:0-5045 GCA_042138585.1 Candidatus Nitrosopumilus sp. | reverse complement strand
TCAAAGAATGCAGACTGTCCACAAAATGTACAGTCTTCACTACATGCATTTTTTTAATATTGTTTAACTGTTCGACATCTACTTTTTCTCCGTTAAAATCACGAGTAATCTCATTTGCACATTTTGCTAAATCTTTGAGATATTCATCTGGAATGTTTAGCAGTTTTTCAGCATCTTTAGCAGTAATGTGATTTCCTGAGAATACTTTTTCCTGACACTCTTTGATAAATTCCAGAGTACTCATAATTTGAGACAGATATTTTCCATTTATAACAATAATGGAAATGTTAACCTTTGAGCATGTAGGGGGTTAACGCTCAGATTACCTGCGATTTTGCATCTTTGATGGTCTTTATGGTCCTTTTTAGGAGTGAATTTAGCTCTTTTTCTGATATTGCCAGTGGCGGTACAAGCATCACTATGTTGCCCAATGTTCTGAGGTAGATGCCATTTTTCTTACCCGTTTCATAGAATATCTTGTTGATTGATTTTTTGGGGTGAATTGGAGTCTTTTTCTTCCTGTCGGTTACTAGTTCTATGCCCATGAGCATTCCTTTGTGTCTGATGTCTCCTACCAAATCAATTTCAGATATTTCATCATAATACTCTTCAAAGACTTTGGATGTCTTTTGGATTTTTTTGATCAAGTTGTTCTTCTTGTACATCTTTATGTTCTCATTTGCAACTGATGCCGCAAGTGGGTTTCCAGTGTATGTGTGTCCATGGAACAAGTGTCGCCAATCATTAAACTCTCCTGAAAATGAATCATAGACTTTTTTGCTTGCAAGAGTTGCTGCCATGGTAAGATATCCTCCTGTTAGCATTTTGCCATATGCAACAATGTCTGGAATTGACTTTTGTTCTTGGTACTGTGTCATGGAACCCAATCTACCAAATCCTGTTGCAATCTCATCTAGTACAAACAACACATCATACTTTTTACATAATTGACTAATCTTTCTTTGAAATCCTTTAGGATAAATTATAACTCCTCCTGCAACTTGTGCACCGCTCTCCATTACAAATGCTGCAATTTTGTTATTTTTTGAAAACTTTTTTTCTATTTTGTCTAGTGATTCATTTTGATAATCAGATAATGTATATCCTTTAGGTAATCGATACTTGTTTGGAACTGGGAATTGTATAGTTTGGAATAATTGCTTTTTGAATTTGCCAAAGAACTGTGGAACATATCCTACTGCCATTGCACCAAATGTATCTCCATGATAACCATTCTCTACAGTTGCAATCTCTGTCTTTTTTTCACCAATGTTTTTCCAGTATTGTAATGCAATCTTGATTGCAATCTCCATTGCAGAAGAACCATTATCTGAATAGAACACCTTGTGCATTCCAGGTGATATTTTGATTAGACTGTCTGCAAGTTGCTCTGCAGGCTCGTTTGTTATGTTAAACATGGAAGAATGCTGTAATTTCTTGCTCTGATTTGTGATTGCCTTTACCAATTGAGGGTTCGAATGGCCCCACACGTTACACCACATAGAGGCCACTGCATCAATCATCTTGTGACCTTTAGAATCTTCAAGCCACATTCCTTTAGCTTTGGTAATTTTATCAAATGAACTCCACTCTTTCATTTGCGTATTTGGATGCCAAACAGAACTTTTCATCAAGCAGTAAATTATCTTTTGATCTTAATAATGAAACTATTTCAAAAATTTGATTGTATTAAATAATAATGATAATTACCTCACTTGTGAATAAGGATAACAAAAAAACTATTCGTTCATGGCTTAATCCTAAAGGTTATGGAATTAGTCGTGTTTCCTGGCTATCTATGAGACTCTCGGGTGTTTTTTTACTAGTATTT
This sequence comes from Candidatus Nitrosopumilus sp., assembly GCA_042138585.1. Classification (GTDB taxonomy): domain Archaea; phylum Thermoproteota; class Nitrososphaeria; order Nitrososphaerales; family Nitrosopumilaceae; genus Nitrosopumilus. Next base: position 3,214 of record JBHITY010000081.1, on the reverse strand, counting down.
TTTATCATTCACGTCATTCATTCTGCATCAATCTTAGATAGACTTTCTTGGGGTCAATTACTCTATACTGCGTATTCTCCTATTGGATTTGTAATTCTGTCTGTTATGATTGGGTTGGGAACATTTCATGCAATTAATGGTGTTCGTTTGATGTTTAATCAAGGTGGTATTGGAATTGGCTCTCCAAAAAGACCTGATTATCCATACACTGTTGAATCAATGAATAGGAAAAACCGACTGTGTATCTACATGACAATTGGTGTTGCAGCACTAGCTTTGTATTATTCATTAGGAGTTTTGTTCAAATTTTGATGATCAGAGAGAGCCAAATACGAAAAATACACTATGCTACTGCCATGGGTTCAGTGGGCTTGGTTGCATTGCACATACTTGTGAGGTTTTCAACAGGAAACTTTGCAGAATCACTAACATATGAAAATGTAATTGCAAATTATCAAAATCTTACCTATGCCGTTCTACTTGAATTAATGCTAATTTTAATTTCAATTCATGGCTTTAATGGATTAAGGGGAATACTACTTGATTACAAAAGCGGTTTAAGATATGATAAATTAGTTAATTGGGGATGTTTTCTTTCTGCAATGGGATTGATTGCATTTGGAACCGCCGTGATAATTTTAGCCAATCAAATAGAAATCTAATCTTGATATCGTACTCAGAATGATTGAATTATTCAACACCTATGCTTCTCATTGCAGCACAGGCCTTACCTCCTTTACTCCAACACTTACAAGAACATGATACTGCTTTCCCGCTTTCTATTTCCTTGACTACTTTATGGAAAACCCCTTCTCTAACTTTGGATTCTATACTTATGGTTTCATATTTGTCAGAATCTTGAAAGTTTTCTGCCATGATTACTTGTAGTTGTGGCTATTTTTAATGATATAGGAACAACCGATGAGTTAATCAATGGAATTATTCTAGAAAATTTTAAGTTGAAATCACTCTTTATTGGCGGAACCGACACCGATGTTGGTAAAACCTACATCACAGCAGGTCTGGCAGTTGCTTTACGAAAGATGAACGTAGATGTTGGTGTGATGAAACCATTTGCTGCAGGAACTGCTCAGAAGAAGGGCTACAAATCCGAAGATGTTGAAATTATAGCAAAAGCTGCACAGACATCTGATCCTGAAAATCTGGTAAACCCCCAGTTCTTCCCAATTCCTGCATCCCCTTATACAGCTTGGAAGAATCTAAAGATAAAACCCAAAGTTTCCACCATATTATCTAGTTTTAAAAAATTATCAAAACTACATGAAATGCTTCTTGTTGAAGGAATGGGTGGAATGATGACTCCAATTCTCAAGAACTATTACATTACAAATTTGGTTAAAGAGATGAATATTCCTACGATAATTGTAACAAGAAGTAAGGTTGGAACTGTTAATCATACTGTAATGACAATTTTGATGTGTCAAAAATACAAAATTCCAATCAAAGGAATAATCATTAATAATTTTGATGATGATGGATATCCTGTAAAAAACCTAAAACGAGATTTGGAGAGTCTTACTGGGGTTAAGGTTCTAGGCTCTATTCCTTTTATCAAAGACATGAGTGATTCATCATTAAATAGAATATTCAAAAAGAATATTGATTTTAAAAAATTATTGTCTTAATTATTCATTTATTGAGAAAACCGTTTAGAACGTGTATTCATACTAAATGGTTTTCCAAACAACATCTATTCAAATATTTTTTAAATTATCAATTAAATCATTAGGGTCAATTGGTTTATTCAATATTGATTTTACCCCCAAATTTTTTAATTCATTTTCTTGCGCTTCATTTACCATAGATGCTGTTAACACAACAATCTTGATTTTTTCTATACCGTTTTCTGATTTTAATTTTTTTAGAAAATCATACCCTGAGAATTCTGGCATACTTAGATCCAATATAATACCATCAAAATTATTTTTTTTAATTAACTCCAAACCATTTTTGGCGTTATTGGTATACATTGCATCTATATTTTTTTTGTTAAGATATTTTGTAATCATTGATGAAATACTGATATTGTCATCAATTACCAAAACTCTCAATTTTTAACTCCTTCTGGATTTTGTATTTTTAGGTTTGAATTTTCAAATGGGATTTGAAAATATACAGTTGTATCTTTGCCTAATGTACTTTGTATTGAAATTTTTCCGTTTAATGATTCAATGATTTGTTTACAAATTGAGAGACCTAAACCTGCCCCTCCATATTTTCTTGTTATAGAAGTATTCACTTTATGGAATTTCTTAAATATATTATCTAAATCTTTTTTGGCAATACCTACTCCGTTGTCTTTGACTAGAAAAGTTATTGAATTATTTTCATGAGTTGCTGAAATCTGAATTTTTCCGTTCTTATCTGAAACAAAATCTATTGAATTTGTTATTAAATTTCTGAATATTTGTTTTAGTTTATGAGGGTCTGAACGGAAAAATATCGTATCTGACGTTTCATTAGTAAATTCTATGCCTGAATTCTCAAAAAATGTTTTATTTTCTAAATACGCCTCATTCATAAATTTTTTCAAATCTATATTTTGAAGATCAAATGGAGTTCCTTCTAAATTGTTTTTTTGAATGTTTAATAAATTCAAAATCAATCTTTCCAATTTCATACAATTGCTATTAATTTCTTCTAAAGAATTTTTTTGTTCATCATTTATTTTACCATAAATTCCTTCTAACAAAGTTTTTGTTTGAAATTTAATTGGAAATAATGGTGTTTTTAATTCATGTGATACCATTGATGAAAATTCTGCTTTCTTTCTGTCAATCTGTTTTAATTTTTCAACATATTCATTTTGAACTTCAATAGTGTTTTCAACTTTTTTAGCCATATTTTCAAAATTTTCCTTTAACTCATAAATTTCTTTTATATTTGTGTTGATTAGTTTTTTGTTTGAAATTTTATTTGTTTTAGAAAACTCTGTCATGTTTTCTGCAAGTTTTTCAATTGGTCGTGTAATGCTTTTAGAAATGTATACTGTACTCAACAATGTTCCTACTGCAACCATTGTTGCAAAAACTAACAAAATCCATCCCGTTGATTTTTCTACAGCCGTAATGTAATTTACCACCCCCATATAGAATATGATAAAACTTGTTGCCCCTGAGAGTAAAAACAAAATTTGTTTAATTGGAATCATTTTAAATCTGATCGTTTGATTATCTATGGTGTCGCCGATTCC
>JBHITY010000080.1:0-5081 GCA_042138585.1 Candidatus Nitrosopumilus sp. | reverse complement strand
ATCTAAAATCTTGCAAGATAATTCATTACATTCAGTTTCATATTGATTCATAGAACCAAATGACAAAAAATATCAAAAAAACAGTAACGTCCTAAAACTTGACTTTATTCATTCAATTTTTTTATAAAATAAAATCACTTAATTGAAGAGAAATTATAGGAAAGCCATGGATGAATTTGACGAAGAAAAAGAAGAGGCTACAAATCAAGTATTAGATTTGCTTGAAGAGTGGGGAGCTGAATCAAAATTCATCTGGTTTAGAGAACTACATCGAATCACAGATATCGATAAGGGGTTATTGAGAAACATTCTCAATGAATTAAAAAAATCAAGAGAAATCAAAGAGATGCATGGGACAAACAACAGAATTTTTTTCTGTTTGAGAAAATATTACATCAAATGCAGAGATGTAGAATTTCGATTCAAAGGAAAAGAAATCATGCTTAGAGATGGAAGTAAAACAAAGATCATTGCAGGTTCAACAAAAGCAACAGAGCGTACTAGAAAAAGATTGGAAAAACAAAGAAACAAACGTAGAGCAAAGTCATTTACAAAAGCAAAAAACAAGAGACCTCATAAATCATAAAGAATCTTCTGCTTGTCTTTGAGCAAAATTAGATTCTGCTCGCTTTAATTTTGCAGATTCAGCAACATCTTCAGTCATATCATATAGTTGATGCAATTCCATATCAGGAACCAATTCATTTTCTTTTTCATCTTCTAGTTCGAGTTCTAGATTTGCAAGAATCTCGACATTTTCTTCTAGAATATCAAGACATTTCTTTACAGATTCAGGAAGGTCTTCATCCATCATATACAGTAGAGGATGGTAAAGTAAATGATTTTCTGTATGTTATAGAATAGAACGCCTTATTGTTTGGCTTTTTCTCTGAGGGCAGGCATTACGTGGCTTGCAAACTTGTCAATAGAGCCAAAGTAGTTCTTACCCCAGAATCTGATTACAAAGTGGTTGACACCTGCTTCCATGAATCTTTCAAATGTTGGAATTATATCATCAGGAGTTCCGACTGCAGTAGAAGAACGTGCAACTGCTTCAGGAATCTTTGTTGCAGCTTCTCTCATCTTTACAATCCATTCTTGATTAGACATTGAATATTCTGTAAAGTATTTTACAAAATCAAATCCTTCAATTTCTTTCAAGTTGTGAACTCTCAAAACTTCAGGCTTGAAGAGGCTTACCTTAACTGCTTCTTTCATTCTTGCCCATGATTCTTCAGCATCATCTGAAAAGTATACATCAATATCCAAAGCCATTTGGAAGTTGTCTTTTTCTTCCTGTGTTCTGTTGTATTTGTCCATTGAAGATTCAATTTGTTTTCTGTGATCTTCAAAGAGTTCTGGAGTGTATCCGATTGGTAACCAACCATCGCCTAGTTTACCAGTTAATTCTAAAGTTCTCTTTCCACCTGAAGCCATGTAAGTTGGTGGACGTGGTTTTCTAATTGGAGGGGCTTGTAAACATGCACCTTCAAGTTTGTAGTATTTTCCCTCATAATCTACAGTGTTATCAGGTGTTGATTTGTATAATGTGTGAATAGTTTCAATTTGCTCTTCCCATTTTGAGACAGGTTTTTCAAATGGAATGCAAAACTCTTTTAGATTCTGAGCTTCACCAGCACCAATTCCAAGAATTGCTCTACCTTTAGAAACTCTATCAAGTGTAATTGCAGCTAGTGCAATGTTTGAAGGATGTCTTCTAATTGCATCAGTTACACAAGTTCCAAGTTCAACATTGTTAGTTACTGCAGCAATTGCTGAAAGCATAACCCATGGATCCAGTACAATTGCATTTTTCCATTGTGGGACATTTGTGTGGTCCATATAGAAAATTGAATCATAGCCTGTCTTGTCAGCAAGCATACATGCTGTAAGAATTTGGTCTTCAGTGTATCCGGCTCTAGCTACGTTAAGACCGTTTTGAATACCGAATTTGAGTTGTTTTGAAGCCAAGTACAATTAGCACAGAATGATTGAATAAATAAGTTTATTCTAGCTGCCAATTTCGCAGTTTTTCAATAAAATAGAAAAAAGGTAAAAAATTTGTGAATTTTTTACAAATTACCTGCTTTGATATCCTCAAGACATTTTACGACATCGTCTTTTGATATTGGAATTGGGTTTGGATCCAAGTGTCCTTTATCAGTCATTACGACATCAGCAGCTTCAGAAACATCAGCTTTGAGTTCTAATTTATCAAATCCTAGTTTATCCATTGCTTCTTTGAATCTGTCATAGAAGATTGATTTGTTATGTTTGTGAGCAACTGTGGTACAGGATGAAAGGGAGTAACCGTGAGGTACACCTTCATTTGAGAACACATAGGACAAAGCATGTCCAAGGGTTGTTGAACAATTACCAAAGCCCATACCAGACAACATTGAACCGTAAGGATAGTTTTCTGGTTTGTCATTCATAATTGCATCATAAAGAATCTCAAATGCTTGTTTACATAGAGTTCTTGTCAAGTCATTACCGAGTTTGCTATCATAGCCTTCGGTTGCTTGAGCACATGCATCACAGACAGAATTGTTTATGACTTGTTGCGGAGTTCCTTCTAAGAAGTATGAATCTACAACTGCCATATCAGCTAGAAATCTGTCTTCACGTAACAATTTCTTTTTACCATCAAATTTCAGAACGCAATAAGTTGTCATTTCAGCTCCAGTTCCAAATGTAGTTGGAATTAAGATTTTTTCTTTTTTCATCTCAGGTGCAGCATATTTTACTACATCCATTGAACTTCCACCACCAAGTCCGATTAGACATGATGGATCTTTGTCTTTGAATTGTGAAATAACAGCATTGACGTCATCGATTGATGGTTCAGGTTTTACTTGATCATATAACATGTAATCCTTAATCCCCATTCTTGCAATCCATTTGTCAGAAAGTTCAGGAGGAACTGTTGTGACAATTAGGGCATTTTTTGGATACTCTGTTTCACCAAGTGCATTTTCTCCAAAGTTGATAACTTTTGGAATGCGTACTGTTTGCATAAATCAAAAACAGTTTCGATTATTATTATATGTTGGGAGATGAAACTCAGTAATCATATCTTTGAATGGCAAAAAATGAAATTGAGCCAATTTGTGTGTCTTTAGAGTTTACAGAAACACTATAGCTTCCAGGTTTCCAATCATAGATGATTATTGGAACAGTGAAATATCCATCATTATTTGTGGCACCTCTAATGGTTATTTTTTCACCATTAGGATCGGTGACTTGGATGCTAACAGGATTTCGTCCCAAATCATCTTTGAGATTTCCTGAGACATCAAATTTTAGAACTCTTTCAGCAATCAAAACATCTTGATTCTCAATTATTACAGAACTTCCATGTCTTTGAGATTTTATGCTTAATTCCTCTACAGTATTTGGAGATGTTCCCAAGTCACCATCATTATCATAAACCTTGACCATGCCAGTTGCCCAAGGGTGAATCACACAATAGTAATTGTAAATTCCTTTGGTGTCAAACTGATATCTAAATGAATTTCCAGGTGTGATAATTTCATTGAATTTACCATCGGCACCAGTTTTAGGAATTCCACTTGTTACGGTATGTAGAAAAGAATCCTGATTCTCCCAAATAACAAATCCTCCCTCCAAAATGTTTGCAACTTTAGGAGTGTAACATGAATTTGTAGATTTACAAACTGGTGATGATGCGTCATGAGTTAATTTTACTTGGACAATGGTTGGCAACTCTTCAATTTTCTCTTCAACTAGTGAAGGATCAATTATTTCAAATGCATCATACATTTGCAAATAAGATACATCACGGTTCTCATTCCAAACTTCTACAAACAAGTCAGTCTCATTCATTGGTTTTTTGAATGTCAAATCCAAAATATAGTAAAAGTCAGTTCCTTCTAAGGAAGTATTAAGGACAATATCATCAAAGAATCCTTCAGGATCAACAATTTTGACTGGTTTATCTTTATCAACAATAATGTATGTTAGTGCATCTTTACCAGAATCACCTTCTGTATCAAGATATATTGCTAGATGATGAATTTCTAATGTTTGTCTTTCTTGAAGTAATCTAATTTGAATTTGGACTGGTTGGTCTACATCTGCAGAAAATGTTGCAATGTCTTTAAGATAATTGTCAACTAGAAAGTATTGTCCATTTTTTTCATAAAGTCCAATGTTTTCGTATTTTTTCTTATCAAGAACATCACTATACTTGCTGTATGGGAAATAATCTGCAAATGATTCAGTTGGGTTTTCATATTGACTGGATTTAATTTGCCCATCAGAGATTAGATTAAATTTGTAAAATCCAATTCCCAAAAATTCAGGTGGGAATGATTTATCATCAGAATGGCCAAGGAATATCAGAAGTGTTTTGGCAAATGCTGAATCTGAGGGAGTACTTGCACCTTTAGAATTAATTGCTGAAACACGGTAATTGTATTCAGTATTTTCAGCCAAACCAGAATCAGTATAATCAGTATCAGTATTTCCAGTATCTGCAACAAGAACTGACCATCCCCCACCTATTGGAGATTCACGTTCTATCTTATATCCAGAAATTGAATCGCCTCCATTATCAAGTGGGGCATCCCAAGATATGCTAATTTTTTCATAATTTACAACTGTTGCATAAAGATTTTGAGGGGGTGTAGGGACAGTGGTTAAATCAATAGTGAAACTGAATGGACCAAAGTCTCCTAAATTATTTGGAGAAGTAGCAGTATCAGTTGGTCTAATTCCAGAATTTGTAAAGGAAATTGTTGGAGAGTCAGATTCTGAGAGGTCACCATCTAATTCTAATTGTAGATCATCACCACTAACTGTAATTGATATAACAGTTCTGGTATTTGATAAAGTTCCACCCACTACAAAATCACCAGGAGTAGCACCAGTAGCTGTCATTGCCTCACTGAATGTAACATCAATTCTGTTTGCAATAGTGGTTTGAGCAGATACAAATGTTGGGGAAACACTATCTGTTGCCACAGTACTTTGATTATTTTCTACCTCATTTCCTACAGAATCAATTGTATTACCAGATGTTTGATTGTAGGTAATTGTAGGGGTTGCATCCGTTTCAG
>JBHITY010000079.1:0-5111 GCA_042138585.1 Candidatus Nitrosopumilus sp. | reverse complement strand
TTATTTAATTCTGTGATGAATTATTTTATTTTTTTATTTAATTCTGTGATGAATTTTTTTATTTTTGGTTTTGGAATTACAGCACCACATGCTCTATCGTGTCCACCACCAGAACCGCCAAGATCAGTTGCCAACAAATTAACAATTTTTCCCAGATGGACTTTACAGTTTTTGGAGCCTCTAACAGAGACGGCATAGATGCCGTGGTCTACTCTTTCTTTGTATGCAACACCTACGTCTTTACCAGATAATCCCATTACAAAGTTTACAGCACCGCTTGCACCAGAGTCAGTAATCTCCATGTGACCTAGATTTTTCATGGTCTTCATGCCTGCCTTTACTTTGGCAATCATTTGAGAGAGTTTTTCAACTTGGATTTGTGCAAACTCAAAGGTGTTAGGAATGTCATGAGGGAATTTAGATTCTGCTAACTCTTCAACCAAATACAATAGGTAATCTGGTTCTTTTTGATGACCTACAATGTTGTAGGTAAGAACAGTAGCACTAATGAGTGCAAATTGTCTATCATACATTTGAAGGAGTTTTGCACCTAATGGTCTATCTTCCATGTAATCAGTGATTGCAGCGCAGGTTGCAACAAAAGTTGCATGTTCATTTAATTTTGATTTGAATGCATTGTATACTTGAACAGTAGTACATTCATTGATATCATGAATTACTTTGACTTTGATTTTTTGTAGTGATTTTACAACAGCAGGATCAATGTCATGGTGATCAATGTATGTAACTGAGACTTTATTTTTTCTCAGAGATTTCATAATATCAATAAATTCATCTTGAGTCTTTTTGCTCAGACCCAAATCACAAATGTATAATGACTTTAATTTTTCATCAAGTACTACTTGTTGTAATGCCTCCATTTGTCCAGGATAATCAACTAGTATGGCATCACCACCAAATGCTTGTCTAATTAGTGCAGCAGAACTAATACCATCAGCATCTTCTTTATGAGAAATACAGATTACTTTGGTACGTTTTGATTTTGTAGTTTTTTTAGGAGTGGATTTTTTGGTTGTTTTTTTAACGACTTTTTTGGTTGCAGTTTTTTTGGTCTTTTTAGTTGCAGATTTCTTTGCAGAGGATTTCTTTGATGCAGCCAACATCATGAAAAACTACAAACCCTCATTTAAATGAAGAATGGAATCTCAAGATTTTCTGGATGATTTTTTGACACTTTGATTTACTAGAGAACTTGAATCAAGGTACACCTCATAAAGAGAGAGTCCTTCCATCTGGTTTTGATGATCAACTTCCTGGATTTTTTTTAGTTCTTCAATAGATGCGTTAAGGACCAAGTCATCAAGTTTTTGTAGATTTTCGCGTTCGCTGGGAGTCATTTAATTTTTGATTAAAAATTCTCATTTAGGGCCAAAAGTTGGCATATTAGACTAATTACTAAATTTCATAGACATAATTTTAGCGAAAATATAATAGAAGAATTTTTGCTAGGCTCAATATGGAGACCAAAAACATTGGCTTGCGAGGAATTGAGGTTGCAGATACCAGAATTTCAAACATTGATGGTGAGAAGGGCAAGCTAATCTACAGAGGATTTGACATTTTAGATCTTACAAAGAATTCAACATTTGAAGAGACAGCATACTTGCTTCTTTATGATAATCTACCTACAAAGGCACAACTAGATGAATTTAATCAAAAACTAGTTGATGCAAGATACATTCCAAAACAGATGCAAAAGAACATGGGAAACTGGAGAAAGGATGCAGATCCTATGGATATGCTTCAAGCATTTGTTTCTGCACTTGCTGGCTATTATGATGAAGAATTTTCAAATAAAGAGGCAAGTTATGAGAAGGCAATCAACCTAATTGCCAAAGTTCCAACAATAATTGCAAGTTGGCAGCGAATTAGAAACGGACTACCAATTGTAGATCCAGATTCATCTCTTAGTCATGCAGCAAACTTCCTATACATGATGTCAGGTGAAAAACCAGACCCAGAAGTTGAAAAGATTTTTGATGTATGTTTGATTCTACATGCAGACCACACATTCAATGCATCAACATTTACAGCTAGACAAGTGGCATCAACGAGAGCTCACATGTATTCAGCATCAAGTGCTGCAATTGGAGCTCTAAGTGGTGAATTACACGGTGGAGCAAATACTGAAGTCATGAAGATGTTATTAGACATTAAAGAAATTGACAGAGTAGAGCCATGGATTAAAGAAAAGATGAGTGCAGGAGAAAGAATTATGGGAATGGGTCATGCAGTCTACAGAACGTATGATCCAAGGGCCCAAGTTCTAAAAGAACTATCAAGAAAGCTTGCAGAAAAAACAAAAGAACCATGGTTTGATATGACTGAAAAAGTTGAAACTACAACAATTTCTGAAATGAAAGCACAGAAAGGAAAAGACATCTATCCAAATGTTGATTTGTATAGTGCATCAATTTACTATATGCTAAAAATTCCAGTTGACTTGAACACACCAATTTTTGCAATATCTAGAGTAGTAGGATGGGCAGCACACATCATTGAAGAAAAGTTTGCAGAAGCTGCACCAAAGCCAGCATTATACAGACCAAAAGCAACGTATGTTGGAAAGTATTGTGGTCCAGAAGGTTGTGAATATCAATCACTAGACTTGAGAAAATAATTTTCTAATTTCTGGTACTAAGCCAATCTTTAGCTTTAGAGTTTACATCATGCTTGTACAACACTTCAAAAACCATATCATAAAATGTGATACCTTTCTTCTGTGCCTGCTCATCAAGCCACTTTATACCATCTGCCAATTCAGGATCATACTCAGAGAATTCTACTAATTCATCTACCATTTTTGAAAAGAAGGCGTGAGATTCAAGCATAACTACACCTTTCAATCTTTGATCATAAGTGAAGGATTCAAAATATATTGACAAAAAACCACTTTTTGGATGACAATTGGACCATGTTTTCTATTTTGATGGAGATAGTGAGAAAATCTCATGGAAAATACAATCAGGAGATTCTATTGCAGAGCAAAATAGAGAACATGTTCAAATGTACAAAAATAAAGTGACAAATTTACAATCAAAATACATTGCATTACATGTAGGTCTATTTTGGGCAATTGGAGTATTTATCATAAAAAATGAAGATAACATCAAAGTAATGTGCAATGAAAAAGAAATGTTTGAACATTTCAAATTCAACAAAGAAATCAATGATGAATTTATCAAAAATAGAATGCGATTCATCAAACAATTAATTTCACAAAGAAAGTTGAAAATAGAATTTGACTTAGTTTGACCAAGAAAAAAACAAAGGCAAAAGAGCTTAAGACCAAAAACGATCAGTTACTTGGTGACAGCTCAGTTGCTTTGTATGAGGTTATTAAAATACAGAATCATAAAAGAAAGAATTGTTCAACTTCATTGACAACAGTCAATGTTGTAATAGAGCGATCATATGTAATTTTTAACGAATTTTTAGAAAATTTGAAAAAATTTGAAAATTTTACAGAAATCAAATCTCTTCAAAGAAAAAAACTAGAAAAAATTGATTATGAATGTAAGAATGAAGATTAGATTTATTTACCTTATAGCCAAGTCTCTGATCAACTATGGCAAGTATAGATAAGGCTGCAATTGGATTTTCAATCGCAATTGTAGCAATCGGAGTTGCATTTGCTATGATGGGCGATGCATCTCAAAATGCCGGAACCAGTGTTTCTGCTCCAGCTGCAACATATACAGCACCTGAGCCAGTAAGGGATGAGCCAAAGGCTGCTCCTGAAAAACCAACAAAAGTTGGTTGGGATAGAGCCACATCTGATCAAGACCCAGGTATGGGACACGAATCACATCAACTTGCAGTGCTATTGGCACCAAGTGAAAACACCTATTCAGGTACACTTCTCTATGATGCATCTGAAAACATTCAGTTAGTCACACTAAGAGGACCAATCGGAGCTGATGAAAAACCAGCAAAGACTTGGACTCCAGATGGCAAAACAATCTTCGAATTAACATTCGTTGATCCAAAGAATGCAAAAGGTGAATGGGAATTCTCCGGTAATGCTTTAGCAGTTCACACAATGTTCACCAAACAATTCGTAGTTGATTACAAAATCCTCGACCTCACAGAAACAGAACCTATGATGGTAGAACTTGAAGAAAAAGTAGCTATGGAAGATACAACTCCAGCTATGGATGAGCCAGCAGGTCCAATGACTTACACAGTTGACATGCCAGCAGGTACTTCAGTTCCAGGATGTGAAGAAACTAACGAATGCTACTTACCAGCAGACCTCACAATTAATGTTGGAGACACAGTAGAATGGGTTAACGTTGACACAGCAGCACACACAGTTACTGGCGGTAGTCCAGCAGATGGTCCATCTGGTGTCTTTGACAGCAGTTTAGTAATGGGCGGAGGAGCATATTCATTTACATTTGAAGATGCTGGAAGCTATGATTACTTCTGTATGGTACATCCTTGGATGGTCGGCAGTGTTACAGTGAACTAAGCCAAACTTTTTTCCTTTTTTCTTATTTTATCTGGTTTTTCCTAATTGTTCTATTGTATGCTACACCGAATCTATGAGTCTCATCTCTTGCATGTTGTAAAATTTTCAAAGAGGATTTACTCTTTGCAATAATTACAGGTTTTTTGATTTTCGGAAGGTAAACTTCCTCATTTTCTTTGGCCAAAGAAATGCACGGTAGTTCCAACCCTAGTGCCTGTAAAGATTTTGTAGCAGCGCTAAGTTGTCCCTTACCACCATCAATCACTATCAAATCAGGCAGTTCAGAATTTTCTTCTAGTAACCTATAGTATCTTCTTTTAATGACCTCACCAATCATAGCAAAGTCATCCCTACCAGACACAGTTTTGATTTTGAACTTTCTATATCCAGATTTGTTTGGTTTACCGTTAACAAATTGAGCCATAGAACCAACTGCAAAGTCTTCCCCATGATTAGAAATATCAAAACATTCAATGACATTTGGAATTGTAGGAAGATGCAGAATATCCTTTAGTTCAACTAATCCAGGTTCTCCACCCTTGGTATGAATCAGTTTGATATTTTTGAGAATTAAATTCATGATATCTTTTTTCTTGCCCTTTGTAGGAGTAGAAAT
>JBHITY010000078.1:0-5195 GCA_042138585.1 Candidatus Nitrosopumilus sp. | reverse complement strand
ACTTTCCATAGGTTTCAAGTAAAGGATTAATCTCGATATTTTTCCTGTCCAAGATTGGGCCTATTCCAAAAACTTTTTCATTAGTAATTAAATCTTGGTGCTCCAGCCGGGATTTTCATCGTTAGATTTTGAACCCGGGATCACTGCCTTGAAAGGGCAGTATGCTTGACCGGTCTACACCACTGGAACCCAAGAAAATTCTGTATTTTGACCATAAAATCTTTTGTAAACCACAAAGATTTTTTTATTGGCAAATTTGGAGTCAAATCATGAACATAACTAAAAAAATTGATGAAATGATTGAAGAAAGAAGTTTACTAAAACATCCATTCTACCAAGCATGGTCTGATGGAAAATTAACAAAAGAATCTCTAGCAGGATATTCCAAAGAATATTTCCAATTAGTAAAAGAGGTTCCATCTTTCATGGCCCCAATTATTGACAAAGCCCCAGAATCAGTTGTAAAAGAATTAGTTGAAAATCAGCAAGAAGAATCTGATCACATCAAACCATGGATTGCTTTTGCTGGCGAACTTGGAATTTCTGAAGAAGAATTACTATCTTATTCCGGTTTACCAAAAACAAGAAAAGCAGTCTCTGAATTGAATGAATTAATGGATACCTTTGAAGGTGGCGCATGTGCAATGTATGCCTTTGAAAAAGAAATTCCAAAGATCAGTCAAACAAAACTTGATGGTTTAGCAGAATTCTATGGTATGACTAGTGAGGAAGCAACAGAATACTTCAAACTACATACAGAAGCTGACATTAGACATGCAGCATCATGGAGAAATATTCTTGAAAAATCTTCAACTGATTATGACAAATTAATTGAGATTGCAGAAAAATCTATCTCTGCACAAAATTTGTTATTGGACAGTTGTTTTGAAGAATACTGTTAATCTCATAACATTTTATACCTAAGAAAAAATTCATCTGCTTAGGGCCCATAACTCAGCTTGGTAGAGTAACCGGCTCATAACCGGTGAGCCAAGGGATCGAAGCCCTTCGGGCCCATTATTTCAATTAGTTTTAAAATGAGCAAATTCAAAATTATCTGGCCGCAATGAAGAATCAGAGTTATATCTGAATTGATGATTGGAAGGCATTTGTCTGAGCTGCCAAATCTTATTTGCTAATTTGATTTTTTACTTTATCCAATACATCTTGGCCGATTAGATTTTGTTCAAATAATGCTTCTGAGATCTGCAAAATATTTAGAATTGAATGCATTTTCACTCCTAATTCTAATAATGCTTCATCTGCCCCTTCCATCCTATTTACAATAACATATGCATCTTTAACTTGAATATTGACTTCTTTTAGAGATTTTATTGCATTAACAACTGAACCCCCAGTAGTAGCTACATCATCAATCATGACGACTTTCATATCATCATGAATTTTACCTTCTACAGATTTTGATGTCCCATAATCTTTTGGTTTACTTCTGACATAGATTAGTGGTTTTACAGTTTCAATTGCTAATGCTGATGCAATTACCAATCCTCCTGTTGGAACAGAAACAATTGAATCAAAATTATCTAATCCTATATCTTCACCAATTTGATTTTCAAGATATTTCACCATTTTTCTAAATTCAATAGGATAACTTGGTACCAATCTTAAATCAACATAGTATGAACTATGTTTTCCACTTGCTAGAGTAAAGTCTCCAAATTTTATGATGCCTTTTTGATGCAAAAAGGTTGCAAACTCTTTTACAAATTCCATACCAAAATTAACTACACTGGATTTATTTTGGTTTGTATTATGAATGAATTATGCCTGAAATCTGGTTAAATTATGGTATCACAGACGTTGTTTTGGACATAAGAGCCGAGAATTTAGAGAAAAAAATCGATTCTGATGGTAAAGTTTTAGATGATTCGGCGATCAATGAAAAACTGAATACCTTAGATTTGTCAAAACCCATGGAACTTGTGGTTTTACATAACTCAAAATCCATTCAGAAAATAATCTCATCCATGTTTACATTATGTGAGCAAAAATCAAAACCCTTCCCAAAAATTCTTACTGATAAAAAAATCCTTAATCAAGTTAAAGCAGGACTTCCAGAGGGTAGCTCAATTAATGAATTTGAAAATTTTGAAAACCCCAATTCAAATCTTGTATTTCTTGGCGAAATGGAATTTGATGGTCTTTTTGGATATGAAACAATTTCTACACGTCTTATCAAAAAATTTGGTTTAGAATCAATGCTTTCAGCATATGCAAAGAGACAAGGCAATCTTCCTGTTCCTGGACAATATCCTGAAAGTCTTCAAGAAGCAAAGAAGTTTTCTGATAATTTTGAAATTCAAGGAATTGAAATTATTGCAAATTCCCATGGAATCATAGATTTTACAATAGGACATCCTTCAGAAACAATGTCTAGCACAAAGATTCTGGAGTCAAATTCAATCAAAGACGTTGGTCAACATAAAACAATGATAATTAGTACTGGTAAAGATGCAAGTAATGACAGCCTTGGAAAGTCTTTCTCATCTTTGTGGAATTGTTCCAATGCTATCAAAAAAGACGGTTTAGCAATTTTAGTTGCAGAATGTAAAGGAGGATTAGGCTCAGATGCAATTCAACAGTATATTGAAGACAGATTAACCTTAGAACAATTACGAAATCCTAGCAAATACATTAGTGGCATGGAAGATCTATTGTTCCTTTCAGAAATTCAAAAGAATTTTCAGATTGGCCTAGTTTCAATTTTGCCTGAATTTTATGCAAAGAAATTAAACATGATTTCATTGCCTGGAATAAAATATTCTATGGATTACATCTTAAAGACACAAGGTCCAAGACAGAAAGTTGCTGTAGTCTCAGATGGTGCTAGATTGCTACTAAGGTAGTAAACTAGGCAAAAAATCTGATGGCAGAGGTGCACATAAAATTGCTAATCCTATAATTCCAATGTATGCTAGTTTTCTATTCCTTGAAAGTGGCGAAATGTCGTCTAATGGCATTGCACTAGGATTTCTTGAACTCATTATTAGAATTAAAATTGCCATCAGCCAATAATTTAACAAAACTAGAATTGCCATACTGCCAAAAGTTGCATATCTATGTAATTTTGGACCCAACAATGTTCTTGCCATGTGACCTCCATCTAGTTGCCATGCTGGAAGTAAATTCAAAAATGTAATTAAAAATCCAATCCACGCGGCAAACATTATTGGAGTCATAATTACTTCATGTCCTGAACCTCCTTTTCCAAACATTGCAAGACTTGCAGTCATTAACAATGGTTCACCTTGTTCCCATTCCATCAATCTAGATTCTTCAAATAATCCTGCTGCAATTTCAGGTTCTAAAATTGGTGCTGTATATGCTCCGTAAATTGAAACAATCACTGCTATGACTAATCCTGCAATTGGCCCTGCTATTGCAACATCAAACAAAATTTCTCTATTGATGGTCAATCCTCTGGATTGGATAAATGCCCCAAACGTTGGGATTCCTATCACTGGTAAACCTGGAATAAAGTAAGGCCATGTTGTTTTAAGCCTATGAGCTTTGGCCGCAATGATGTGTCCTAATTCATGAATTCCTAAAATTCCTAGTAGCGATAATGTGTAAACTCCTGCCATTTCAAGAGGTTCTCCAATTTCAACAATAGAATTTGTTCCAGATGTTCTATAGTATCCATCAATCATAACAAATGCAACTACAATTGCAAACAGAGCTCTCGGAGTCCATGCAGTTTTCATCCATCTTCTTTGTTTTTTTATTGCAAATTTTTGAATAACGACAAATCGTCCCCCGTCCTTTTGTTCTAGTCTGCAAGCAAAACTCATACCCTCCAACTTTCTTGCTAACTTTTCAAATTTTGATTTGAACTCAATATCTTCAATTTGAAACTCCATTGAAAATTCTGTTTTTATAAAATCACTTACATCAAAAATGGAATTTACTAGAGAGATTATGTCCTCTTGAGAATGCTCTTCCATTCTTTATTACTAATTCTTTCCATTAAATGGTCTTTTGGTTTAAAATTAAATATTGATGGCCGTATCTCAAAGTATGCAAGTGATTCTAAGACAATTGGGTGATTGTAATATTCGACGCGCTGAATCAAGCGATCTTATCCCTGTTATGGAAATTAATCTCAAAACACTCCCTGAACACTATTCTGATTATTTCTATGAGAGTTTACTTGCTGAACTTCCAGAGGCATTCATTGTTGCTGAGATAGGAGGAAAACATGTTGGATACATTATGTGTAAAACAGAATATGGCTTTTCAAATTTTAAAAAACTCGGTTTTGTGAAAAAAGGCCATGTTGTTTCAGTTGCTGTTCTTGATGACTATAGAAAACGAGGAATAGGAAAAGCACTCGTTGAAGAATCTGTAAATGGCGTCAAATTAAGAAAATGTGATGAATTCTACTTGGAAGTACGATGTAGCAATGTCGAGGCTGTAAGACTATATGAAAAACTTGGATTTGTAATAAGACAACAACTAAACGCCTATTATCGTGATGGTGAAGATGCATATCTTATGGCCATTGAATTAACTTAGATAAAACCAATAAATAACTCGCAAAAAATTTCCCGCCATGGACAAACGTAAAGGGATGGGAATTACCATCTTTGTTCTTTGTATTGGGGGATTTTTTCTCTATGCGTATCTTTTGATGTTATCTGAATGGAGTCCAATTGTTTTACAATTATCCGTTTTAATGATTGCAGGAGGAATTCTTGGAGTTGTTGCATGGATAGGATATGTTATGGCAACAACAAAACCTTCGCCAGCATCAATTACTTCAGACGATTAATTTATTTGAAAATTTTAACATCGACAACTGTTTGATAATATCTTGGACCTACAGGTCTGACAATTTTTGATCCTAATATCTCTGATTTTACTGGTGAAACTTGCAAATAATGTTCTTCTGAAAGTTTCCCTGCATCTGATTTTTTATCTGCATGTATGTGTGAATAATAATGGATTATCCCCCCATCTTTTGTTGTCTTAATTGCTGATTCTAAAAATTCATCAGATCTTTCTGGTAGTAACATTAGTGTTCTATCTGATTTGTCTACCAATTGTTCATTGATTATTTGAGTTGCATCACCATTAATTGAGACAACTTTTCCTGCAAGTTTGTTTAGTTTGATATTTCTTTCACACAAGTTTGATGCAATTGGATTGATATCTAGACTGTAAACAGTACATTT
>JBHITY010000077.1:0-5204 GCA_042138585.1 Candidatus Nitrosopumilus sp. | reverse complement strand
TTTATCAATTCCACTAGTTTCAATTTCATATCGAAGAGCAGCAGGGAGTTCCATGTACTTTTTGTTAACTAATTCAATTATTTGATCCTCAGGTACGTTAACTTTTTTTAATAATTTTCCACGTTGATGTGCATACGCATTTTTCCAAAAGCCTACACCATCAAAGGTTCCTATTTTTGGCATGTATTTCGTGGGTTTCATTTTCTTTCAAAGATTAATTGACTGTGACGGAAGAATGGCAAATGCCATTAGAACTGGAGTTACTGTTCTGGATTTTAGGCATGTTGCCCATCACAGTCTATTTGCAATAGAGTTGGAATCTAATATATTTAATGCGGAAGGACTAGTCTTATCTCATGGCCACAATAGAAGTCAAAGTGAAAATCAATGCACCTGTAGAAAAAGTGTGGGCAGTAGTTTCAGATATAGATAATGAACCAAAATTTTGGAAAGGGACAAAAGAAGTCAAAAACATTTCAAAAAATCAAAATACCATTGAAAGAGAAATCACAATTGCATTTAGAGATCAAAAGTGCATGCAACAAGTAACCCTAGACCCAATGAAACAGATTCATGCAAAATTTACTAAGGGAATTATCAATGGTGAAAAAATCGTGTCGCTCATTCCAGAAGGAGATGAGACCACACTTCAAACAACCTGGGATGTCAAATTAACAGGAATGATGAGTATGTTTACAGGTATGATAAAAAATCACATAAAAAGTGGGACAGAACAAGCCATGAAAAGCATCAAAGAAGAGATAGAGAGATAGTTTATGGAAATAGCATTTGATGTTTTGAATTATTCATTATCTGCAATTCTAATTGGAATAAGCGGAGCATGGATATTTTTGATAAAAACAATGGCAGATTCGTTTAGATTTACACCATACTTGGACAGATTTGAAAATACTGCAAAATCATTTCCCAAAGTATCAATAATTTTACCTGCCAGAAATGAAGAAGAGTTTCTTGGGAAATGTTTGGACTCGTTAATTGACCAAGATTACAAAGATTACGAAATCATAGTAATTGATGACTCGTCTGAAGACTCTACTGGAAAAATAATTTCAGAGTACGCAAAGAAAAATTCCAAAGTAATTCATGTTTCAGCAAGAGAAAAACCAGAAGGATGGATGGGAAAGAACTGGGCATGCATGGAGGGATACAGAAAAGCAACTGGAGAACTATTGTTATTTACAGATGCAGATACCACACACAAGCCAAATGTAATATCACTTGCAGTCTCACATCTACTATCATTTGAACTAGATGCATTATCGACTATTCCAAAAATGCTCACATTTGACTTTTGGACAAAGATTACACTCCCAATGATTTCAACATTTTTGCACACAAGATTCTCTGCACTAAATGTAAACAACCCTTCAAAAAAGACAGGCTACTTTTTTGGTAGTTTCTTCATTCTAAAGAAAAGCACGTATGAGCAAGTTGGTATGCATGAAGGAGTTAAACATGAAATAATTGAAGATGGTGCACTTGGAAAAAAAGTAAAGGAATCAGGTTACAAGATGAAGATGGTAAGAGGAGAACACCTAGTTGAAGCAGTTTGGGCAAGAGACAAAGTCACATTATGGAATGCATTAAAACGATTGATGGTGCCATTGTATCTTCAAAGTGGAAAAATTGCAATAGGTATTTTCTTTGCAGTATTGTTTTTACTTTTTGTACCATTTCCAATTTTAGTAACATCAGTTTTGCTTCCAGCAGAAACATTATCATCAAAAATTCTTTGTGTTACAGCGATTACTGCATCATTGCTGATTTACATAGGTGCAGTAATTGAAGCTAAAAAAGGACTGGAATTAAGATATGTTCATGCGTTATTTGCACCACTAGGAAGTCTAGTAGTAGTTTTAGGATTTTTGAGTGGATTACTTCAAGCTAAAAAAACATCATCAGTTACTTGGAGAGGAAGAAGTTATTCTATGAAAGATCATTCTCAAAGTTCGATTAGCGTATAGCAAGCCTTTTAGATGTAAAAAAGCGAATAAAAAATCTCATGGACAAATCAGGAGTTTTTGTTGGTGGTGCAATAGGTGCAGCAATCACAATAGTAATTGTTGCAGTGTTGTTTGTATCACCACCCGAATCAGTAAAGCCAGACATCATAGTTACTAATGGTCATGGTCCAAGTACGGTTGGGGAAACCACTCCAATTTATTCAAAAAAATTGTCGTTAATTGAGATATTTGAAAAATCAGAACCAGGTGTTGTAAGAGTTAATGTACAAAGAGGTGAAGCTTCAGAGACAGGGGGAGTTGGTTCAGGTTTTGTATTTGATAAACAAGGTCACATAATTACAAATGAACATGTAATTGATGATGCACAAAAAGTTGTCATAACATTTCTTGATGGTAGATCATACAATGCCGAAATAATTGGAACAGATGAATTTACAGATCTAGCAGTTATCAAAGTAAATGCTGATTTGGCATTGTTGAATCCATTAGCAATTGGGGATTCTTCAAATCTCAAAGTAGGAGAACAGATTGCAGCAATTGGAAACCCATTTGGATTATCAGGCTCTATGACATCAGGCATAGTTAGTCAGTTAGGAAGACTACTTCCTTCAGGTTCAGGATATTCAATTCCAGATGTAATTCAAACAGATGCAGCCATCAATCCAGGAAATTCCGGAGGTCCGCTATTGAATATGAGAGGAGAGATTGTTGGCATCAATACAGCGATTCAATCAGCAACTGGTGAATTTACCGGAGTGGGATTTGCAATTCCATCACAAACAGTTGCAAAGATTGTTCCAACACTAATTGAAGATGGAGAATACAAACACCCATGGATTGGAATTTCTGGAAGAGATATTGATCCGGATTTGGCCAAAGTACTGGAACTTCCAGATGCAGTTGGGTTTTTGGTTGTAACTGTGGTTGAAGATAGTCCAGCATCAGGGGCAGGATTGATTGGTTCAGATAAAACAATTGATGTTGATGGAGTAAACCATCCTATGGGAGGAGACATTATTCTATCAGTAGATGGGATTGAAGTAAGAAAAATTGATGATATTTTGGTTCACCTACAAAGAGCAAAATCAGTAGGAGATGAGATGATATTAGAAGTGTTAAGGGACGGCAGAACTACAAACATTTCAATTATTCTACAAGAAAGACCCAATTGAAATTAATTTTAAAACAAGTCTAATTACAAAATTCAGATTAAAATAAAATTTAAAAATTTCATAAACCGGTTTCTTTTGATTCTAAATCAAAGAAATTGATGTTAGTCATCATAATATGATTCATCTCATCAAGTACTTTTTGTATTACTTCGGTTTTTGATGTGAAAAATCCTTTAAACCAATCACCTTTTTCGACACCACCAATATCTTCAGCGACCAATCCAAATAGGCCTCCGTTATATTTGGAAATTACAATCCAGGTATCTTGAAGAGATGTTCCTGCACATGTCAAAATTTCACCATTACTTGGAGTTTGTGGTGCAAAGAAAGGATTCTCAAATCCGCCAATAACCCAAGTCTTTGGTGTGTTTTCAATAATTTTATAATATCTTTTTTCAACATATTTGTAAAGGTGTTCTGTTTCAAATACAGCAACTAGTGGCTCATATGCACGTTGTGCATGATCTTCAATCATCATACTTAGTCTATACAAATCAGTTCTTTTGACTTTGTCATAATTCATGTAATCTGCATTAATGTGAGCCAAAAGTGTACTGAACTTTTCATGATCAGTGATATCAACTAGTGGACTATCACGAAGTTCTGGAAATTGATTGGTGATACTCTCTAGAAATTTAACCATTTCATTTCTCCATATTCTAATTGTGTCTAGGTGATGCTTTTCCAGTGATTTTGACTATGTCCGGATCAGTTGCAATTTTTTCAATATGTCTAACACCCATTAAACCAGAGAAGATTACTCCGTCACCCCATTTGTTTGTGGTAATTTCAATTGGGTACTTGTCACGGCCTTCTTCTTGTTTTTGATGTAAATCTGTTCCTTCCTTGTAGGTGATAGTTAGATTTACGTGTGGAATGTCTGGACCTACAAATCGTTTGAGATTTAATTCAAACAACAATACACGAATTAATAATTCTGGATCGATTGTTGGGTGACTATTCATCACATTGTTTAAGAAAACACGAAAGTGATCATTAATTGATACTGTTTGACTCATAGGTTTTTGTTGATCAAAAAGACATTTAAATTTATCAGTAGGCCAGTTTTGTTAGCACTAGAAGACTTTTTTCCGATTAAGACGGTTTTCCTAAAGTAAGCATCCACACAAGCATAAATACTGCCCATCTTGAATTCATCTGTTGAACAATCTTGTCTTTGATTCTGAAAGTTTAAACCATATTTTAGAAGGAAAAAACGTTTCAAATCAAGAAATTATTGAGATTTATCATAGTGCAATAACGGACCCAAACGAACTTTTTTCAACAGCACAAATTTTAAGAAAAAAACACAAAGGAAACACAGTAACATTTTCTAAAAAAGCATTTTTCAACATAGTGAATCTCTGTAAAGACAGCTGCTCTTACTGCACATACAAAGCAGAACCAGGAGAGGAAAAACTATCACTGATGTCCAAACAACAGATTACAGAATTATTAGAACTTGCAAAAAAATACAGATGTGTTGAGGCATTATTTGTTACAGGAGAACAACCTGAACAAAGATATCAAGAAGCAAGAGATTGGTTAAAAGAAAATGGATTTTCATCAACATCAGAATATCTAATTCATGCATCAGAAATTGCATTAGAAAAAGGACTGTTCCCTCATACTAATGCAGGAAATTTGAATTTTGAAGAGATGAAGGAACTAAAGAAAACAAATGTTTCAATGGGTTTGATGCTCGAAAACATTAGTGAAAGATTAACTGAAAAAGGAATGCCACATTATTTAGCAGCTAGTAAGAGACCAAAAGCAAGATTAGAGATTTTAGAGAATTCAGGAAAATTACAAATTCCAATGACTACAGGTATTCTTGTTGGAATTGGAGAAACCATAGAAGAAATAATTGATTCATTGTTGGCTATCAAAGAGTTACATCAGAAATATGGAAACATTCAGGAAGTGATTTTACAAAATTTTCAACCAAAGCCAGATACAAGAATGAAAGATGAGCCATCAGCTGATGAAAAATACTTCAAAACAATTGTTGCACTATCCAGGATTATGATGCCAGAGATGAATATAC
>JBHITY010000076.1:4584-5219 GCA_042138585.1 Candidatus Nitrosopumilus sp. | reverse complement strand
TTTTCTATGAAGGTCAAGCAGGTGCATCATTTCCAGGATTGTTTGCATCAATGGCTAGAGCATACATGACAGAGTTTAACACAACTGAAGAAGACTTTGCTAGAGTTGCAGTAAAGAATCACGATAACGGTGTACTAAATCCAAAAGCTCACATGCAGAAAAAAATCACTATTGATGATGTATTAAACTCTGCAGTAGTTGCAAGTCCACTAAAACTATTTGATTGCTGTCCATTTTCAGATGGAGCAAGTTCTGTAATTTTGTGTTCAGAAAAGTTTGCAAAAGAACACGGTGGTGATTATATTGAATGTATTGGTTCAGGTCGTGGTGGTTCTCCTGCTGCATTGCAAGGACGTGATCACATGACAACAATTCCAAGTACAAAACTTGCAGCCGCTGATGCATACAAGATGGCAGGTATCACTGCAAAAGATGTAGACTTTGCAGAAGTACATGACTGCTTTACCATTGCAGAAGTTGTTGATACTGAAGACTTGGGTTTCTTTGAAAAAGGAAAAGGTGTAGAAGCTGTACGCGAAGGTAGAACATCATTGAATTCTGATATCTCAATTAATCCATCAGGCGGTCTTAAATCAAAAGGACATCCAATTGGAGCTACTGGTGTTGGACAAGTT
>JBHITY010000076.1:0-4574 GCA_042138585.1 Candidatus Nitrosopumilus sp. | reverse complement strand
CGCTGGTGCAAGAACTGTAAAAGATGCAAAGATTGGTTTAACTCATAACTTTGGTGCAACTGGCGCAAGTTGCGCTGTACATGTTTTCCAGAGTGTGTAAAATGAATATTGAAGAACAAGTAATTGAAAGCGCCAAAAATGGTAAACTACTAACTCACAAATGTACTGATTGTGGATATCTTCATCTCTCAACTGCATATTTCTGTAGAGAGTGTGGAAGTAAGGGATTCGAGGATGTGCTTTTAGATGGTGTTGGCAAAATTGCCACTTATACAATAATCACTGTGCCTCCCGCTGGCTTTGAGAAATATACCCCATACGCCTTTGTTGTGCTCAAACTTGATAACTCGGATTTGAGGATTTCAGGATTTATGGCTGGAATTGCCACCCCTGCTGATCTCCCAGTTGGAACTCCAGCAAAAATCACTGGTTTTGATGAAAGAGGAATCATCATCGAAAAGCAGTAAAATAATTTGTTTGAATTATTAAAAAAAATCAAAATCGATTTTTAATTATTTTGCAATACTGATCATTTTCATGTCAGTAGAAGTAACATGTGGAAAATGTGGTGAAAAGATCACAAACATGAAGATGTTAAAATCTCTAAAAGATGTAATGAATCCTTACAGTGGAAAATGTCCGTCATGTGGACAGAAACTCTCTACATCAGAGTTTTCCCTAGATGTCCAAGAAAAATGATCTCTCCTATTTGATCTTTTTCTACAATTTTTCAAAATTAGATCAAAAACCTGTCAATGCATTTAGAAAAATGATCAAAAATGATCCAGATTCATACTGTCATAAGTCTTAATTAGTCCTATTTTTTAGAAAGATACATGAAAATGTCTGATGAAGAATTAGAAATTGATCTAGAAGGTGATCTAGATGCAGACATGGATGACGACGATGATCTAGACCTAGATGATGATTCAGATTCCCCAAAACGCGGTGGAATTTTACAGTCCACATCAAAACGTGTCAGAATGATCTTCTCTGTTATGGCAAGTCCTAACAGAATCGATATACTGAGAATTCTAAATTCTAAAGGTCCTCTAACTTATTCAGAATTAAAATCCCTAGCTGGATTCAAATCAAAAAAGGAAAGTGGAAAATTTGCATACCACTTGAGAAAATTACTTAGACAGTCACTTGTTGCATTAAACAAATCTGAAAGACGTTACACAATTACAAATCTTGGAAAATTAGTTTTAAGCTTAGCAAGACAAATCGAAGAAAGATCAATCATTGAAAGTGGAAAGATGTATGTTAGAACATCACACGAATCAATTGAGGAATTCAATTCTCACAAAATCATCCAATCCTTGGTGCGTGAGGGCAGCCTCCCACTTGAATTAGCACAAAAAATTACTGAAGAAGTTGAAAATAGAATCTACAAGTATCAAACTACCTATCTTACAGGCTCACTTATCAGAGAAATGGTAAATTCTGTGCTCCTTGAGCACGGTCATGAGGAATACCGCAACAAGCTTGCACGCCTAGGCTTGCCAGTTTTTGATGTTCAAGAGATGATTACTAACTTGGACAATGTAGATAATGGTGCTGAAGGTCTTTTGTTCAAAACAGGACAAAGAGTCTTTGCTGAACATCTTCTTACAAACATCTTACCAAAGGATGTAGCTGACTCTCATCTTTCCGGTGATCTACACATTGCAAACCCGGGAATCTGGTCAATGATTCCTGATACAATATTTGTTAACGTTAAAGAATTAATCGAAGATGGAATTGATCTTGGTGGAAAGTATCTTGACGTTTCAAGAATTCCTGCATCAAAACAATTAGATGAAATTACAAGTGCATTGTCCATTGTAATTTCTCTTCTTTCAAAAGAAGCTTCACAAGAAATTGTACTTGACGGACTAGTTCCATTGTTCTCAAAACACTCAAAGTCACTTTCAGAACTAGAACAAAAACTAGCTGCAGCATTTGCAACTGCATCTACAACTTCTAAATATAACAAATCAAGTACTAATGTTTCAATTAGATTACAATTAGGATCTGATACAAAAATAATTAATTCAATAATTAATGCATACAAAAACTACACACAGATCACACCAATTCCAAAAATTGGTTTAATAATTGACAATGAAAAAGGAAAGATCACAGATGTTTCAGCAGCTGTATCTGAAATAATCTCACTTGGCGGAAAAGTAATGTTTGCTAAAGGACAAACATCAAGTCATGGTGTTACAAATGGAACAACAAAGAGCTCCGGACCACTTTCAATCATGCTTGAATCAGTATCGATTAATCTTCCAAGATTAGCATTTGAATCAAACAAAGACGAAACCTACTTTAGAGCAAGATTAGCACTCCTCATGAAACCAGCTTTGTCTTCAATGGCATTAAGAAAGAAAGACATTTCAGATTTGACCAGACGTGGTTTAAACCCAATTTTGGCCAAAAATACTCAATATATGCAAAAAAGTAATGTCTCACTTGTAATTAATTTGGTAGGCCTCAAAGAGGCAGTCTTTAACATCCTTGGATTCCAGGATAACAAGGAAGGACGTGAAATCCTTCACAAAGTAATTGAGACTGCAGTCGACGTTGGAGCCAAAAAAGGCAAGGAATTAGGTGATCCTGTGGCTATTTGCATGACTGAGACTGAGAGCGCAACCCGATTTGCCACCCTTGATGGGGAGAAGTATGGCAAAAACTCCTCTCTAAACTCAATGGAGGGAGACTCTTACTCTGAGGGAATCAATATTGATGCCTCTGAAGTCTCTGACTTGACTGCCAAGAGTGAGACAATCTCTGAATGCAACAAACTCTCAAAATTGCTAAACGGAGGACTGTTTGTAACGCTAAACATTGGTAAAGACGCAAAGCCTGCAGAAATCAAAAAAGCAATTGAAAAAACGGCAGACCTCACAACCTCATTCAAGCCAGTACAGGAGATTGCAATCTGTGGTGAGTGTGGATTCAAAGATGAGCCATTTGAAGACAAATGTCCCAAGTGCAAGTCTCCATATGTTGTCTGAAATTCATAATTGAAAAACTAGTTACGATCATTTCTCAAAATTTTTTGATCTGTTTCAGACCTTCGCGATCATCGTATCTTGTGAAAGTTATGCCGGTATGAAGTTCATAGTAGCGTTGTCAAATTTTTTGAACCGAAGTTCAAGACAAAAACTGACAAACCATTTATACCCATATTGATCATAACCTTTGCGGGGAGATTATAATGGATAATTCACAAATAGAAAATACTATCAATGAGATCCGTAAGCGCAGTGGCGCAGTAACGGCTTTCAATAAGGATAAAATTTCAAATGCCATATTCAGGGCATTGGCAGCCACCTCTAAAGCCGACCGTGGTTTAGCCGATCAGTTAGCAGACAATGTAGTTAACAAATTAGTAGAACAAGGATTCACTAGTACAAGAACTCCTACAGTTGAAGATATTCAAGATATTGTAGAGTCCACTTTGATTGACAGTGGAAATAGCGATATCGCAAAAGCCTACATCGTTTACAGACATGAGAGAAGAAAACTAAGAGACGAAAAAATGAAGGTCCTAAATCTAAAGGCCCTTGATCCAGTCTCCAAAAAGTTTGACTTGAATTGTCTCAGAGTCTTGGCATCAAGATATCTTTTCAGAAATGGAAAAAATGAGATTATTGAATCTCCAACTCAAATGTTTGAGAGAGTCGCAATCCTTGTAGGAATTGGTGATCTCATGTATGACACCCAAGTCTTTGATAAATCTGGAAATTCAAAACAAGATGTAGATGAAGCCAAATCTTATCTTGAAAAATTAGATGCCTTTGATTACAAATTCAAAGTTGGAGACTATTTCTTCAACAAATGGCATTTCAGATCACTCATCAACCACTACGTTACTCTTGCAAACAAGGGTCACATGAAGGTAAGCTTCAAAGAACTTTTGACAATACTTGCAGCAAAGAAACTAGATAGTTATGCTGACAAAATCACAGAGTACTTTGAACTGATGGTTTCACAAGACTTTTTGCCAAACTCTCCAACAATGATGAATGCCGGTGGAAGACTAGGTCAACTCTCTGCATGCTTTGTCCTTGGAATGAATGATGGCATGGAAGAAATAATGAAATCAACTTCTGATGCAGCATTAATCTTCAAGTCTGGTGGTGGAGTTGGAATCAACTACTCAGATCTTCGTGAAGAAGGTGATATTGTAGCATCAACATCAGGTGTTGCATCAGGTCCAGTGTCCTTCATGAACATCATTAACACTGTAACTGAAGTTGTTAAACAAGGAGGAAAGAGACGTGGTGCAAACATGGGTATCATTGAAGCATGGCACCCAGATGTAGAAAAATTCATCACAAACAAAACAGAACCTGGTGTTTTAGAAAACTTTAACGTCAGTGTTGGTGTTTGGGAAGACTTTTGGCATGCACTTGTAAACACTACAGATGGTAACTATGTTCTACGTAGTCCACGTGATAAAAAACCAGTTAAAGAAATTAACGCACATCAACTAATTGACTTGATTGCATTATCTGCATGGAAGAGTGCAGAACCTGGATTGATCTTCTTTGATCAAATTAACAAATACAATGTATTTG
>JBHITY010000075.1:0-5261 GCA_042138585.1 Candidatus Nitrosopumilus sp. | reverse complement strand
CTTTGCAATCATGCTGAAGCTAATGCAATAATGCATTGTGCAATATTAGGAATAGAGGCAGGGATTGAAGGGGCAATTCTATACACCACATTTGTTCCATGCCTAGAATGCACCAAAATGGCAATTACAATTGGGATTAGAAAATTTGTATGTCTTGACTCTTATCCAGAAACAGATTTTGACTTGCTAAAAGAGGCAGGAGTAGAAGTCATTCAATTGGATAAAACAAAAATTGCAAGGTGGGCGCAAGAACTAGTTAACAAATACAATTCTGGATGATAAAATGCAAGTTAACATGGAAGAAACCAAAAAAATTGAATCGATGCCACCATCCATGTTAGTATCAGCTACATATGATAACAATTCAAAATCAGCAGTTTTAAAATTCTATGAACCAGAATCTCAAAAATTATTTTTATGGAAAGATGAAATTGGTCACAAACCATACTGTTATTCACGATTAGCACCTGATGAATTAGAGTTTCTTCAGGAAAGAGATGACGTTCTAGAAATTAAAACAGTTCAACGTTACGATTTGATGAAAGATAAAGAAATTGACATGTCAAAGATTACAGTGGCAGATCCTTTGGCTATTGGTGGAACTGCAGGCGATAAGAGTATTAGAAACGTAATAGAGACATGGGAGTCGGACATCAAATACTATGAGAATTATCTATACGATAGAAAACTAATAGTTGGAAAATATTATGAGATTAAAGATGGAAAAATCCAATCACATGACTTGGAGATTTCTGATGAAGTAAAAATTGCTCTGAAGAGTTTGTTGTGGGATAAAGTAGATAGTGAAAGCATGGTAGATGCTGAAGAATTCAAAAAGTTTGTTTCAGAATGGGCAGATTTGCTAAATCAACCAATTCCAAAAATAAAAAGACTCAGTGTAGATATTGAAGTTGAAGCAGAGATTGGAAGAATTCCAGACCCAAAAATTGCGGAAAAAAAGGTCACTGCAATTGGAATGAAAGGATCTGATGGATTTGACCAGATTTTTGTGCTCAAAACAGAGGGAACTGAACAAGGTACCAACGAATTGGACCAAAACATCAAAGTGACATTTTATGATCTAGACAAAGAAAAAGAGATGATTCATGACGCATTTAACATAATCAAAGAATTTCCATTTGTTGTAACATACAATGGTGATGA
Organism: Candidatus Nitrosopumilus sp.; assembly: GCA_042138585.1. Taxonomy (GTDB): domain Archaea; phylum Thermoproteota; class Nitrososphaeria; order Nitrososphaerales; family Nitrosopumilaceae; genus Nitrosopumilus. The sequence goes on along the minus strand of JBHITY010000075.1, from coordinate 4,097 downwards.
GTTTGATTTACCATACTTGTATAACAGAGCAGAAAGATTGGGAATAAAAAATTCTGAAAATCCATTTTACATGATGAGAGACTCTGCTACACTCAAACAAGGAGTTCATCTTGATTTGTACAGAACATTTTCAAACAGATCATTTCAAATCTATGCCTTTAGCCAAAAATATACAAATTTTTCGTTAAATGAAGTTTCAAAGGCACTACTTGGAAAAGAGAAAATAGACTATGGATTAGAATTTGACCAATTAACCCTCTATCAGACTGCAAACTATTGTTACAATGATGCCTTACTAACATACGAACTTACAAGCTTTAACAATGAATTGTTGATGCAGTTACTAGTAATTATTTCAAGGATTGGAAGAATGCCAATTGACGATATTGCAAGAATGGGAGTATCACAATGGATTCGTAGTCTGTTGTATTATGAACATAGAAAGAGAAATTGTCTAATTCCAAAACGTCAGGAACTTGAAAGACGATCAGAAGGAGTAATGTCAGATGCAGTTATCAAAGATAAGAAATACAGAGGAGGCCTAGTTGTAGAACCAAAAGAAGGAATTCACTTTGATGTAGTTGTAATGGACTTTGCCAGTCTATATCCAAGTATAATCAAAGTCAGAAACCTATCATATGAAACGGTAAGATGCCCACATGAGGATTGTAAGAAAAATGCAGTTCCAGGAACAAATCACTGGACTTGCTCAAAGAAGAATGGATTAACATCAATGATTATTGGTTCGCTAAGAGATTTGAGGGTGAATTACTACAAGAGTCTATCAAAAAAAGAGACACTTACTGATGAACAAAGACAACAATACACTGTTGTCAGTCAAGCACTTAAGGTAATTCTAAACGCCAGTTATGGGGTAATGGGAGCAGAAATATTCCCATTGTATTTTCTACCAGCAGCAGAAGCTACTACTGCAATTGGAAGACACACAATTTTAGAGACAATCAAAAAATGTGAGGCCACTGGAATCGAAGTTCTTTATGGAGATACTGATTCACTATTTATCAAAAATCCAACTAAAGAACAAATTCAAACAGTTATTGAGCAAGCAAAAAAAGATCATGGAGTAGATTTAGAGATTGATAAAACATACAGATATTGTGTACTAAGTAACAGAAAGAAAAACTATCTTGGAGTTACAAAAGAAGGAAAGGTAGATGTTAAAGGTCTTACAGGAAAAAAATCACACACCCCACCATTTATCAAAAAATTATTTTACGAATTACTTGATGTATTGTCAGAAGTACAAACGGTAGAAGATTTCGAGAAAGCAAAGAAAGAGATTTCTGAAAAAATTGCGACGTGTGGTAAAAAAGTAGAAGCAAAAGAGATACCATTAGAAGATTTGACATTCAATGTTATGCTTAGTAAAGCGCCATCTGAATACACAAAAACAATTCCACAGCACATACGTGCTGCAAAACAACTTGAAACCATACGAGAAATAAAGAAAGGAGACAGAATTTCCTACATCAAAATCCTAAACAAACCAGGAGTCAAGCCTGTAGAAATGGCAAAAAAAGAAGAAATTGATTCTAAAAAATACATGGAATTTATGGAATCAACACTAGAACAAATCACATCATCAATGGATTTGGACTTTGATACAATCTTAGGAAAACCAAAACAAACAGGATTGGACGAATTTTTCTGGAATTAGTGAGATAAAATGGAAGTTGACGGAACCCTACTAACAATTTTAGGAGTAGCTGCAGGTATTTTGATTCTGACAGGATGGGTTGAACAAATCTACAAAGGATACAAAACAAAAAGCCTCAAAGATGTCTCAAAATTTTTAATGATATTCATATCAGCAGGAGCTATTTTGTGGTTGATTTATGGAGTTATAGTTGAAGATGTCTTTATCATCGGAACAAATGTAGCTGCAATTGCCTTGATGATGATAGTATTAGCTATGAAGAAGATATACGATAACAGATTAAGAAATTAAATTAAAGATTAAATACAATGTAAGAAGGTTCAAAGAAAGATGTTTGTAATTAATTGCAAAAATTATGAAGAGATTTCAGGAGAAAAGATTATCGAATTTGTAAATACTGCTGAAAAAATATCTAAAAAATTTAAAGTAAAAATTGCAATTTGTCCACCCCAACATTTGATTGGACTAGTTGCAAGTAGTTCAATTCCAATTCTTGCACAACATGTTGATGACTCCAAAGTAGGAAGCACGACAGGTTTTGTGATTCCAGAATTGTTAAAAAAATCCAAAGTGAATGGTTCCCTAATCAATCATAGTGAACATAGAATTTCAGCAAAAGAGATCACAAAACTTGTATCAAAACTAAAAGAATTGAAAATGACTTCAATTGTTTGTGTAAAAGATGTAGCAGAAGCAAGAAAGTATGCCAAACTAAATCCAAATTATATTGCAATAGAGCCTCCAGAGCTTATCGGTTCAGGAAAAGCAGTATCAACTGAGAGGCCAGAATTGATCACAAAGGCTGCAAATGCAGTAAAGAGTGCAAATAACAACACAAAACTTCTTTGCGGAGCAGGAATTGTCTCAGGACAAGATGTTTCAAAAGCAGTAGAATTAGGATCAAAAGGGATCCTCGTTGCAAGTGGCATCATCAAAGCAAAGAATTGGGACAAAATAATTTCTGAATTTGCCAAGGCATTAGTTTAAAAAGCCAAAAAATTTACGCATTCTTGCATGGCAAAAACAAAACCAGTTTATGCATTTGAAGAGGCAGATAGTAAACAAAGGATGCTTCTAGGCGGAAAAGGAGCCGGTTTAAGCGAGATGACTAGACTAAAACTACCAGTACCTCCAGGATTTACAATCACAACTGAGGTTTGTAACAAGTATTATGAAAATAATCGAAAACTTCCAAAGGATGTCATGCCATCAGTAATGAAAAACATTGAGAAAATTGAAAAAAAGACAGGAAAGAAATGGAATTCAACAAAGAATCCATTACTAGTATCAGTAAGATCTGGTGCAGCAATTTCAATGCCAGGTATGATGGATACAATTTTGAATTTAGGATTAAATGAAAAAACAGTAGAAGGGCTAGCAACACAGACTAAGAACCCACGATTTGCATGGGATTCATATCGAAGATTTATTCAATTATTTGGTAAAGTTGTATTTGGAGTAAATGATGAAAAATTTGATCATGTACTAGAATCTGCAAAAACCAAACAAAAGGTAAAAGATGACAGTCAACTAAACGTACAATCACTAAAGAAAATCGTATCAGAGTACAAGAAAATCTGTGAAAACCACACCAAAAGAAAATTTCCAGATTCTCCTAATGAACAACTAGGATTAGCAATTGAGGCAGTATTCAAAAGTTGGATGGGAGAAAGAGCAATTGTTTATCGTGAGAAAAACAACATTACAAAAGATATCGCAAATGGAACTGCAGTAAACGTTGTCACTATGGTATTTGGAAACATGGGAGATGATAGTGCTACAGGTGTAGTCTTTACAAGAAATGGACATAATGGTAAAAAAGAGATTGAAGGAGAATATCTAATCAATGCACAAGGTGAAGACGTTGTTGCAGGTGTTAGAACTGGAAAAAATATTGCATTACTAAAAAAAGAGATGCCAAAATCTCACAAAGAATTAAGCAATGCATGCTCCAAATTAGAAAAACACTTCAGAGAACCACAAGATATTGAGTTTACAATTGAGCAAGGCAAATTCTACTTGTTGCAAACAAGAACTGCAAAGATGAGTGCAGGAGCACTAGTTAAAACATCAGTAGATATGGTAAAAGAAAAATTAATTGACAAAAATAAAGCACTAACAAGAATTCCAGCACAACAGCTAGAAGCATTACTTCACAGAACAATGGATGAATCAAAACTAAAGAATTTCAAGCAATTGGCAAAAGGAATTGCAGCATCACCAGGTGCAGCAAGTGGAATTGCAGTATTTGATGTCAAAAAAGCAATTGAACTAGGAGAAGCAGGAAAGAAAGTAATCTTAATCAGAAAAGAAACAAAACCTGAAGATGTTCCAGCATTCTTTTCATCAGAAGGAGTATTGACTAGTTTAGGTGGAAAATCATCTCATGCAGCTATTGTTTCAAGAGGAATGGGCAAGC
>JBHITY010000074.1:0-5315 GCA_042138585.1 Candidatus Nitrosopumilus sp. | reverse complement strand
CCTCAGGATGTTTTTTCCATAAATCATGAATTACTTTTGCATCCATTTCTCTAAGCTCGGGAACCCATTTTTTGATGTATGTGCATTCAGGATCAAACCTCTTTTGTTGTAGCCATGGGTTAAAAATTCTGAACCATGGTTGAGCATCACACCCAGTGGAAGCTGCCCATTGCCAATTTCCGATATTCACACAAGCATCATAATCAATTAGTTTGGTGGCAAAATACTTCTCTCCTAACCTCCAATCAATGTGCAAATCTTTTGTAAGAAAAGAAGCAACAATCATTCTAACTCTATTGTGCATGAATCCTGAACTGTTTAACTCTCTCATTCCTGCATCAACTATGGGGAATCCTGTCATTCCTTGGCACCATTTCGAGAAATTCATCTTATTTTTACTCCAAGGAATTTTCTGGAATCTTTTGTTGAATTCTTTTGAATAACTATAAGGTGAATGGTACATGATATACGTGAAAAAGTCTCTCCAATGAAGTTCTGAAATTATTGTGTGTGTCTGACCTAGATTTTTAATGCACTCTTGATGAATCTCCCGAATTGAACAAGTTCCAAATTTATTGTGCGCTGATAAATTTGAAGTTCCATTAATTGATGGGAAATTTCGTTCTTCATCGTAATTTTTGAGATTTTTCAAATTTTTGAGTAATTCTAAGCCTGCATTTCTTCCCCCTCTCCTAATCTTTGAATTGTTTTTTATTTTAAATTCCGGAATTTTTTCAAGACTTGTTTCTGAAGTGATTTTTGTTTTTGAAAGATTCTCAAATTTAAAGATCTGAGGTTTTCTGTATTGAAATTCTCTTGCCTTTGAATAAAATGCTGTAAATACCTTATAGGGGTCACCATTTCCAGTTTTTAACAATTCAACATTATGCAATAAAATATCATCTGTGGAAATAAAATCTACATTGCTTTCTTTACAAATTTTTTCAATTTTTTTATCTCGTTTTTGACTAAATGGTGTATAGTCTGTATTGACAAATATGGCATCAATTTTTGATGTTTTTAGAATTTTTGAAATGACTGCCTCGGTGTTTCCTTCAAAAACATGCAAATAAGATTTTCTATCTTTTAATTGACTGTCTAAATCCAAGAGGCAGTCTTTTAGAAACTGTAATCTGTATTCACTAAATTTTTCTTTAGAATTAATAATTGCAGAATCAACAATAAATATTGGAATTACTTCTGATGACGACTGGGAGGCTGCAATTAATCCAGTGTTATCTTCAACTCGAAGATCTCTTCTGAAAACAAATAATGATTTTTGATATTGGGGCATCTCCTAAGTCCTAAAATGATTTTTGGTATAACTGTTCATGTGAATAAAAAAAATTGCTTTTTGATGATTAAAAAGTAAAATTAATTAAAATTTCTAGTGGTAATCTATTTCTGTTCTTTGATAAAGTCAACTATGGATAAAATTTTTCCCATATCTGCAAGATGTCCGTAACTCTTCTTGTTGCCAAAGATCCCTTTCTTCATTGGTTCGTTATTTAGAGTACAGAATAACATTCTTCCACTTCCAAGGGGAACTGTAATTCTTTTAATTTTTTTGTAAGAAGCAATAGAATACTTGCCATTTCCTATGAAATCCTTAACTCTGGAATTTTCATCCCATGCATGTAGTGCTCTTTTTAGAGTTTGTTTTGTCTCATCAAAAGGAACTAAATTTTTCAATCCATCTCTTTGACTGTATATTTCAATTGTACCTGTTTTATCAACAATTGCTGCAAATCTTATAGTTGGATCAAAATCCATCAACATGTGGAGCATTTTTTCATCTTTGTCCATGGAATTCAATATTTTTTTCTGTTAATAAATATTCCAAATTATATTTCTAGTGATAACATGGACTAAAACTGATTGTGATAACTAGTATCTACTCAAATGTATTTACAAAGTCAACAATTGACAATAATTTACCCATTTCTACCATTCTTCCATAACTCTTCTTTTTAGTATTCTTCATAGGTGTATTGTCTACGCTGATAAACAACATATGAAATGCGTCTATTGGAAGTGTAATTCTCTTTGATTTGTCAAAAGATGTAATGTGATACAGGGGCTCTCCTAATGGAACTCTGTCTGCTGATTTGCATCTATCTACCCAGTCGTCTGATTCACGTTTTAATGCTCTCTTTGTTTCTGCTAATGGAACTTGAAGGTTAACTGAATCTCTCTTAGAACTGACTAAAATTTTTCCATCAGTATCGCTAATTATGGCTAGTCTGATATTCTCATCAAAGTCCATCAACATATTGAGAACTTTTTCATATCTTGCCATGGTTTACCTCTAACATTAGATAATAAAAACAATTTGCTAAACTCCAAAAGAGTGCCAAGAAAGATTAACTTATATCTGATTTTGAAATAACATCTCGTATGACAGGATCTTATGAGGGCTTTGTCGGTGAGGTATGGCATGAGTTCCCACAGTTAGCCGAATGGCATGATGATGATCCAAAATTACTCCAATTATGGGACTTGGAAACTTTCATCGAAGCAGGTTATCATAATTTCCATGCAGAAAGAAAACAACTATTCCATATCAGTAAAATGATTGAAACATATGCACAAGAGCATTCTCAACCATTACTTGCTACTTTTGAAAAAATCAAACGATACAAATTTGTTGAAAAAAGATATCAGAGAATGATTGATAATATTCCAAAAATTTGGGTTGTTGCAGATTATGGAACTACTCAAGTAGACACTCCTCCAAAAATTGACATCATTAATTGTAAAGACACTTCTCTAATCGATGTTTGGAGTGTAATTACTAGAGGACCTTATGGCCCATTCGGATTAATTGCTGAAGAATATGAAGATGGTAAATTTAGAGGATTTTTCACACTGAATCCAACTGTATGTAGACATGCAGTTGATGCTATGGGAAAAATTTTAGGAAAGAAATTCAACATACAATAATTTACAAATTTTTTCAAGTCATTTCAAAATTCATTTCAAAAATTCTTTATGCCCAAGCAACAATTTTGTGATTTTCATTATAAATCCCTAAAAACATCCCAAGAGTAATTCTAGGAGTTTCTCCCAAGATTTTTGTTACTTGATGATAGTAATTTGGATTTATTATGACTAAATCTCCCTTGTTGATATCTGAAATCTTACAAGATTCTTTTGTTACAACATCTTGCATATAACCGAAATCTATGTTTCTATACCTCTCATCTTTTTTCTTCCATTGATTCTTGTAGATAATAACATCTCCTCCTTTTTCAGATTCTTGCAAATGGAGCACACATGACAACTGCTGATCAATTTTTGAGATTGAATATTCCTTTCCTTCGTATTTTACATTGTCTTTGTGGATAGGAATGGACTTGCCCTTTCTATGGATTCTAATTACAAATGGTGAAAAATGACCCTCATCTTGCTTTGCTAGGGAAACTGAAAAAGATGGTAATACTTTTTCAATCATATTGAAAATTTTGGTAGAAGGATTTTCTATTTTCTCAAAAATGTCATGATTAATTTTTTGAAATTCCTTTGATTTTTGAAAATAGTCTCTCTTTCTAGTTGTAAATGACATTAAGAAAGGTCCTATGTGCTCAAGTTTTGTTTTTTGGAAATACGTTTTTTTTGAAGTTTCAATTTTCCTGATAATTTCGTCACATTGGTTTTCTGAATAAAAATTTCTAATCACTAAAGCGGGAATTTCACCTGATAGGATGTTTTCAAAATCTTTTTGAGAAATATTTTGAGTTTCAATGGATAAAGGAGTCCACATTAGTATCCCCCTGCTCCTGAATGAGATACTTTGGCCAAAATCATGCCTGATTCATCTCTACTTTTTATCTCACATTTTAGAAATGCTTCATGAGTACATTTACCCAAAATTTCCGTGTTCCATTCAGATTCATTAAGAGGAAGTCCTGGTATGTCTGCTTCAACTATCTTAATTTTTTCAACATCTGAATATTCTTGTTTATTGCCGTTTTTTCTATGTGTTACATTAAGAACAAAAGAATTGGATGACAATATCTCAGAGCCATTTCCCCAGATAATGTCAGTCATCGTCCATACCGTATTTTTTATCGAAGTCTATTTTGACCTTTAGAGATTTTTCAGTACTCTCTATTGCTTTTGCAATTACTGATGGGCTAATAGAAAAGAATCCTCTGTAAATTCCATCTCCCATATCTTCGGCAATTAAACCGAAAGGACCTTTCTCTCCTTTTGTAAGAACCATCCAAATCTCTGTAAGATTTGTTCCATCACAACTAATGACTTCAGAATTCTTAGGTGGTTGAGGAGCTAGTGATGGGTTGTTAAAGTTTCCAATAATCCATACCTTTGGAATATCTTTAACTAATTCCATGTATCTTTTTTCAACATACTTGTATCTCTCTGATGTCTCAAATGTTGCCAAGAGAGGAACATTGTGTTTTGCTGCATAATTCTCTAGTAGAATACTTAGTCTGTAGAGTTCTTTTCTGTCAGTTTGAAATCTTACATATCCTGCTTGGATGTATTCACTCAGATGCCATAACAGATTGTGATCTGTAATATCGGTTATTTCTACATCTGAAAGTTTTGGGAATTCTTTTAGGACTTCATCCAACATGCTTTGGTATTGCAATTTCATGATTATATTAAGTCAGAATCCTATATAACTAGTGATAAGATAAAATTCTAGTGCTAAATTTACCACTAGTTATTTGAATTTCCACTAGTTAAATACCATAAATTCATTAGAAATAATATGAGTTTGATATCTATATTCAAATGTAAAACCTGTGGCAAAGAATTTGAAGATTGGTCTTGTGATTTTTGTTACACAAAAACTGTTTTATCTAAAACTGAGGTATAAGTATGCAAGAATTGCAAAATCAAAATTTTGATCCTATTGTATCAGACACAAAAATTCCAATAAGACTTGGGTTCCTAAATTCTGAGGGGGTGCCAAACATTATTTCACTTTGGTTTGAACAAATTGATGGTAAGATTTTTTGTGCAACTCAAAAAACTGCAAAAATTGTCTCTTACCTTGAAAAAAATCCCGAGTGTGGATTTGAGATTGCCGCTGATAAACCTCCTTACAAAGGAACACGTGGAAGTGGGGTAGCAAAAATTGTAGAGGATAGAGGAGAAGAAATTCTAAACCTTTTGATGAAGAAATATCTTGGTGATAAAGTATCTACTTTACAAAAAATTTTGAAAAAAAATAGTAAAAACGAGGTTGCAATTGAAATAACTCCTAAGAAATTATTTCATTATGATTACTCAACTAGAATGAAGGATGTCTAAAACCATGAATGGTGATCCATCTCCTACATTTG
>JBHITY010000073.1:0-5344 GCA_042138585.1 Candidatus Nitrosopumilus sp. | reverse complement strand
TTGCATGTATTACTCCATTACTTCTTACAGGAACAATTGCTGAAAGAATGAAGTTTAGTTCCTTTATCATATTCATCTCCGCATGGTCTATGCTGATCTACTATCCTCTCGTACACTGGGTATGGGGCGGTGGCTGGTTAGCCCAACTAGGTGTTGTGGACTTTGCTGGTGGTATTGTAATTCACACTAGTGTCGGTATGGCTGCTCTAGCTGCTGCCATAGTACTAGGTAGGAGAAGAAATTACGGTCCTGCTATTATGATTCCTCACAGTATTCCACTTGCAGTTCTTGGCTCATCTTTGCTATGGCTTGGATGGTTCGGCTTTAACGCAGGTAGTGCACTTGCAGCATCTGGTGGTGTTGCAGGTAACACTGTAATTGTAACTCATATGGCTTCTTCTGTTTCAGCCTTAATCTGGGCTGGACTTTCATGGGTAAGAACAGGTAAGCCATCAATTGTCGCAACCATTAACGGTGCAATTGCAGGTCTAGCTGGAATTACTCCTGCCTCAGGATTTGTAAGTGCTGAACACGCATTTGTAATTGGAATTGCAATTGGTGTAATCTCTTACTCTGGTGTAGTACTATTCAAAGAGAAACTAAAGATTGATGATGCACTTGATGTCAGTTCAGTTCACGGTGTTGCAGGAATTGTAGGTTCTCTTGCAATTGGTATCTTTGCAAGTACTATGATTAACCCTGGTGGCGTTGATGGATTACTGTTTGGTAACCCAGACCAATTATGGATTCAAGCAGTAGGTGTCGCAGTTGCAGCAGCAATCGGCTTTGGTGGAACGTGGATTTTGATGCAGATAATCAAACATCTGATTGGAATTCGTGTTACGCCAGAAGTTGAAGATGTTGGTCTGGATATCAGTGAACATGCAGAATCTGCGTACTCTGATGAAGAAGAGTTCATGTTAGATATGGATACATATACTGAGGAACTCCAAGAAAAAGACGAAATCTTTAGAAAGAAAAGATAGATTTGGTGCGTTTTCTTGGGAAAAAACTATGACGAACTGACAAAAAAAATTCTTGATTTAGATCCTCAAGTAAGATTTGCCGGTGTTGCAAACAACAAAGGTGAATTGGTTGCAGGGGGACAAAAAGATAATGTAGAAAAATTACTTTCTGAAGATGATGTTAAAATGTCAATTCATTATGCTTTACAAAAACGAGATTTGTATACAAACTTGGCATACCGAATAGGACATGAGACTTCATCAATTACAGAATACGAAAAAGTCACAATGATTACTGTTCCTATAAGCTCTAGTGAACTATTCTTGGTAAGCACTGAACCTCGTGCAGATTATTTAAAAATTATAGACACAGTACGTTCTGAACTTGATACGTCTGGTGATTAACTTAACTAGACGAATCACAATTACACTGGATGATCAATTAGTAAAGCAAATCTATAATCTCCAATCAAAAGAAATTGCAAAGTCTCAAAAACATGTCAGTCTCTCAAATATTGTCAATTCTCAATTAAGACGGGCATTGAAATAGCATTTTAGGCTCATCTTTTGATGATTTTGTGCCTGATTTTGATAGTTTAGAAATGAACTCTAATTGCTTGAATTGTAAAATTCTAGTGAATGGCTCACTTTAAACCCCTAAAAACTGAAACTTTGTTGTGGAAGTCGTAATCAGTGCAGTCCTAACTGTTGTGGGATTGGTGATGTTGTGTTTTGGTGGTAACTGGTTCGTCAGTGGTGGCGTTGCCATTGCACGAAAATTCCGCATCAGTAATCTTGTAATTGGAATGACTATTGTAGCTTATGGTACTTCTACTCCTGAACTTGCTGCAAGTGTTGCTGCTGCTGGAGAACATAGTGCAATTATTTTGGGAAACATAATTGGAAGTAATATTGCAAATGTTGGAATGGTAATTGGTATTGCTGCAATTCTTGTCCCACTTGCTATTCACAAATCCGTACTTCGCAAAGAAATTCCCATTATGCTGGGTGTTTCTGTTTTGTTAATTTTAATTTCCATTGATGGTGAATTATCAAACTATGATGGAATTTTGTTACTTGCTGGATTGGGAGTATTTGGATATTATACATTCAAAGATGCAATGAAACAACGAAAAGATAACAAAGATGATATTCCACAAGGTGGAGATAACATCTATCTAAAGTCTGCTGGTCTAATTGGACTTGGAGTAGGTCTTTTGTACATTGGTGCAATTTTGACCGTTGATAATGCTGTAGTTCTTGCAAAAGAATTTGGATTATCTGAAAAAATTATTGGCTTGACAGTAATTGCAATTGGAACATCGCTTCCCGAATTAATTACTTCAATTATTGCAATTAGAAAAGGTCATGGTGATATTGGTGTAGGAAACATCATTGGAAGCAATATCTACAACATCTTGATGATCATGGGGGTTGGTGCTGCACTTGGAGGAGTGATGATTTCAGCTGATGTTTATGTTGATTATGCCATAATGATTATGTTCAGTCTTGCATTGCTAATTGGCCTAAAAACAGGCGTAATTAACAGAGTCATGGGTGTATGTTTGGCAATTGGGTATGTTACCTATCTTGTTTTGACGTTTTTCAAATGATTTGAGTCCAACTAGATTGAAGTAACTTTGATTTTTTCAGCCTTAATTGACGGTGTGATTGATGGAAGTGATGCCCATTGTATGACATTTTGTTGATTGTTTCCAATATCTGAAATATTCTTTAACATAACTGGTAGATTGTGAATTATCCTAACTGATTTTCCAGGACTTACGATTTCTCCATTTTCAATAATTCTTACTCCACTTCTAGCAGTACATGAAAAGTCTCCTTTGATTGGATTTACTGCATATGTGTACCACAATCTTCCAACCAGTATACCATGTTTAGTATCTTTAATCATGTCTTGTTGTGTGGATTCTCCTGGGTCGATTTTTAGATTGTGTGGTGCAGAGATTGTGATTGGTTCTGAACTTCTTCCCATTGGAGAACCCATTCGAGAGCCATTACCTGTTGATTTTTTATTTTCTTTGAAACTATCAAAAAGATTTGAATATGTATTTTTGAAAATTCCGTTTTGAATTAAATTATTTTTTTGTGTAGTAACTCCTTCGTCATCCAACGCTTTTGTTCCAACTCCTTCTGCAACGTGTGGGTCATCTGTTAAATTGAAATTATCTACTGCAATCTCTTCTTCCAAATTATTTGAAAAACAACTCTTCTTTTCTGCAAATATTTTGAAATTAAAATTTGATGAAACAACAAATGCTAGTAGTTCTCCCACAGAATAGGGCTCAAAAATAATGTCATAAGTATCAGAATCAATTTTTTTAGGATTAATTGATTCAATGCACATCGTTTTTGCATCTTTGCCAACTTTCTCTGCGTCAAAATTTCTCAAAGTTCTTCCACTACTGTGGCCAATCCCTGATACTGGTAAATTACCGTGTTCTGATTCAGCATTAATAATTCCTGAAATGTATGTTGATTTGTCTTTAAATGAGAGCCCGTTGGAATTTTGAATTTCAAAAAGATCTGAAACTACATTCAACGAACCTGTTATCGTATTGATTTTATCAGAATTTGCTGAATTTATCATAGATTGTGCGATATCCATCATTTCTGAGCCTGAGATTTTTTCTAGTTTTTCATCAAATGTTCCTTCTAGATTCCTATTTTGTGCAGTTGAGGGCAAACCTTTCCAAAATTCTCTAGGTTTGAGATTTGGAATTGTTGATAACGCTGAATCTATTGAATTCTCAATATCTTCCTTTTTTGTAGTTTGAATCGATGCAATTTTCCCCCCATGGATTATTCTTATTCCAAAACTTTCATCAAAATTCTGTTTAATTTCTGCAATTTCTGAATCAGTAATTCGTATTGTCGTAATATTTTTTTTAACTGAAACTATCTCACATTCGTCAATTTGTTTTTTCTTTGAATGCTGTAATGCCTTTTCTAAGGCAGACAATTATTTTCTCCTAGGATTTTCATAATTGAATTTATTTATTTTAATCAATTCTGTATATGATCCAAATTGCGCTGTGTTTGTAACCTTGTCTAATCCGTCCTCTGGTTCATCATCCCCTTCAAACTTTCTCAAAATTTTATACTTCGTGTTTCTTTCTGCTGGAATTCTTTTGATTTCTCTTATCATACGTCTAATTTCTTTTGGTTTTAGTAATTGTCCATGTTCTGAACCTGCAGAAGTTGAGATGCTTTCATTAATTAGAGTTCCACCAAAGTCGTTTGCTCCCCACATTAGCAATAACTGAGACATTTTTTGCCCCTCCTTTACCCATGACATCTGTATGTTGTTGATATGATTATTCAGCATTATTCTTGCAATTGCATGAGTTAACAACACATCATTTCCACTACCGCCTTGCTTGATTCCTTCATGTAATTGATGCTTGTACATTGGTGCTTCAGTATGAACAAAGTTGAGTGGAACAAATTCTGTAAATCCACCTGTCTCTTTTTGAATCTCTCTTAATTTATCAATGTGTTTTACTCTGTCCTCATGAGATTCTAAATGTCCAAACATCATAGTTGATGTGGTGTTTATTCCCATCTTATGGGCATTTTTGATGACTCTCTCCCAGTCTTTTACACTAATTCTGCCTGGTGAAATCTTGTCTCTGAGTTGTTGGTCTAGAATTTCTGCTGAAGTACCAGGTAGTGTGTCTACTCCTGCTTCTTTCATTCTTTTAAGAAATTCTTCAATCTCAACTCCTGAACGTGTTGCTCCGTATAGGATCTCTTCAGGTGAAAATCCGTGAATGTGTATATTTGGAACTTCTTTTTTGATCTCTCTACAAATATTTTCATAAACATCGCCTTCCATGTCTGGTGGAAGACCTGCTTGGACACAGACTTCTGTTGCACCCAGTTGATGTGCTTCTTTTGTTCTACGCACAATCTCTTCAGTTGGAAGGAAATACCCTTCTTCTTCTCTAAAGTCTCTACTAAATGCACAAAATCCACATTGTTTAATGCAGACATTTGTAAAATTGATGTTTCTATTTACCACATAGGATACAATATCGCCTACCCTTCTTCTCCTTAGTTCATCTGCAACTAATCCAACTAGATGAAAATCAATTCCTGATGTGTCATACAGTTCTAATCCTTCTTTTGCTGAAATCTCTTTTTCAGAAAGTGCTCTGTTTAGAATTTCTGATACAACTGGGTCAGCATTTTTGAATAATGCCTCTATGTTTAATGTCATCTCCAATATTCCTCCTTTACCAATCCTTCCTCATTTTGAATATCTTTCATTTTATCTTGAAGCTCTTTATTAATAAAAGAAAAGAATTCTGGGTATATCGGGAATCTACATTTTAAATCAAATCCCGCATTTCTTG
>JBHITY010000072.1:0-5375 GCA_042138585.1 Candidatus Nitrosopumilus sp. | reverse complement strand
CTGCTTTTACTGTAATTTTTAATGAGATAATTCCTGCAACTGCAGACAATGCTGCACCGACTGCAAAAGCAAGACCGTTTGAAGGAGTAAGGTACACTCCAATAATTAGAGTTAACGCAATTGCGACAGGGACAATAATTGTCATTTCTCTTTTTAGAAATGCTGCAGCTCCGACTTTGACTGCATTTGAGATATCCACCATCTCCTGAGTTCCAGGTGATTGCTTTGAAATCCAAGCAACCAATCCGCCTGCAACTAAAAATGATGCAATTCCTGCGATAAATGGCAGAATCTCAGAGATTTCCATGTTATACTCGCATGCCCAAGTCTGGGAAATATAAATCAAATAGCGTGGGCTTTGCTTCTTTTTCTATATGGCAAAAATGATTTGCCACGTAAACCCTGTCTTACTAGTTTGTTGAATCTCTTTCCGTGTGCAAGATATGGGAATCTCATGTGGATCAATTCATGAACAATAGTATTTTCAAGAGTCTTCTCATCAGGGATCTTTCGGACATTTATGAAAACTAGATTATGTTGAAGATAAGATACACCATAGTACTTGTAAGCAGATGTACGTCTTCCTTCAGTCATCTCCTTTGGAGCATCAAGAACTTCTTTTGTTGTTAATAGAATAGTTGGTTCAGGTATTGAGAATCGATTAGAGTAGATTCCAACTTTTTCTAGAATTTGTAATTTAAGTTCAGGATCAAGCTTCACACAAACCAATCTTGTAATCTGTGTTTATCTTGGAATGTCAATTGTTGTAAGAAATTTGGTTGATTTTCATTCTTCAAAATTAGGAATTAATAGGGTCAGAGGTTTTAGTAGTGTAATCATAAATCATACAGCCACCGTCTCATCATACCCCGTTATTCCATTAAATCAAGTAGACTTTGTGCTTTATTTCTAATTTCTGAGGTAATTTTGACTATTACTAGTCCTTCATTAGGTTGACCATACATCACAACAGAATTTTCAGGAGCGTGAATGCATACAGGCAATACCAAAAGGTCTTCTTCTCCAGTTACAAGAATTCGGATTGGAGATTCCAATGAAAATGCCTTTTTGATTACATCAATGCTTTGAGAAGTAATTTCTGCTGGAGGATTATCAACGGTAATTTCAGTTGCGTTAACAAGTTTTGGAGGTTCTCTTTTTTCTCTTTTCTCGATGCCATCCACAATTTGTAGTGAGGGAATCAAATCAAAATCAATCATCTTTTCAGTAGTTCTATCACCAACGGTAATGATGTAGGAGTTTTCTTCAAGATGTTTTAAGATATTTTCTTTGTCGGCTTGACTTTCAGGTAACAAAATACCCAAAGGGATTTTCATTTGCTCTCTAAGAGAATCAGGTAACTTCACAAAAATCGATTCTAGTTTGTGCTTGCCTCTGGAGCAGATTCTTCATTAGAGCCTTCAGACTCCATCTCTTCTTGAAGTTTTGCTGCAAGAATACTACATTGGGCTGCAATGTTTTTAGCAGCAATTCTAAATGCATCAGCACTTGGAGAATCAGGATTTGTAATCATGATTGGTTTTCCTATATCAGAGCCAGACATGATTCCAGAGTTTAATGGAATTTCACCTAAGAAAGGCATGTTATGTTGTTCACTAATCTTCTTTGCACCACCATCACCAAAGATGTAATGTTTTTCATCACAATTTGGACAAATAAAGTGACTCATGTTTTCAACAACACCGATAATTGGTACATTTAGTTTTTCAAACATTCCAATTGCTTTGACTGCTACATTACTTGCAACATCTTGAGGAGTAGTAACTACCAAAATTCCAGTAATAGGAATTGTTTGTGCAAGAGTTAATGGAATGTCACCAGTTCCTGGAGGAAGGTCTACAATAAGATAATCCAAGTCAGACCAGTTTGTGTCAACTAGGAATTGTTTTAGAATACCTGAGATAATTGGTCCACGATAAATTGCTGCTTGGTGTGCTTGTTCTGCAAAGAAACCAAATGATACAACTTTGAGACCATTTGATTCGGCTGGTTGAAGTTTGTTATCTTCAACTTCCATGAATCCATCTTTCATTCCAAGCATTAATGGAATACTTGGACCATAGATATCAGCATCAAGTAGTCCGACTTTAGCACCTGTTTGTTGTAGTGCCAAAGCTAAATTCAAAGACACAGTTGATTTTCCTACACCACCTTTTCCACTTGCAACGCCGATAATGTTTTTGACAGTAGCCATTCCAGTGTCAGCATCAAGTGAACGTCCTTCCATTACTTTTGCAGTTACATTCATGTCAAAATTCTTCAATTCGGTAAGTTCGCCAATTGCTTTTCTTACATCATCTTCAATTTCGACATTGAAAGGACATGCGGGAGTAGTTAACTCTAATGTAAATTTCAAGTTGCCATCGTTTAGTTCTAAGTCTTTGATCATTCCCATTGATACAATGTCTTTTTTCAAGTCAGGATCAATTACGGTACTAAGTTTTTCAAGGACTTGATCTATGCCAACCATTGCGTCAAAAAACCCGTCTACATTATTTAAACATAAGTCGGAGGCAAAAAGAAATTGTCAAAAAAATCCAAAATTAGTAAAATCTTTGGAAAAATGTGCTCAAATTACCCAAAGATTCATAAATTGAAATTCAAGAAAAACAGCACAGTTGTTTTCTATATCTACCCTAGTTGATGTTGTCAGGATTCCTCCAAGCTTGTTTGGAACCACACTCAAAAAGGCAGCAGTAAACATTCTCAAAGAAAAGTACGAGAGTATGATTAATGCAGATTTAGGTTACATCATTATGATTTTAGATGCAAAAGTTGATGAGATGGGAAAAATGATTGCCGGAGACGGTGGAACATTCCATAGAGTTCAATTTGAAGCATTGACATTTTATCCAAAATTACAAGAAATTGTACAAGGAGAGATTGTTGACATTACAGACTTTGGTGCATTTGTAAGAATTGGTCCTACCGATGCATTACTTCACTTATCACAAGTTATGGATGATTATCTAAAGAGTGATGTAAAATCTGGAATGATTTTAGCAAACCAAAGTGGCAGAACACTCAAAGTTGGTTCTACACTTCGCGCAAGAATCACTGCAGTATCATTAGGTAAAGCAGCTGCAATGGGTAAGATTGGAATTACTTGTAGACAACCATTCCTTGGTGCAGATGAATGGATTGAAGAAGAGATAAAGAAATCTTCTGGCGGTGCAGAAGAACCAGCAAAAGAAGAAGCTAAAGTAGAGGCAAGTTAAGATGGCACGAGAAATGGCATGCAGAAAATGCAAGTATGTAACAGTTGGAAAAGTTTGTCCAGTATGCAAATCATCAGATTTAACACCAGATTGGAGTGGAGTAGTTCTAGTAGTAGATCCAACAAACTCTGAGATTTCAAAAACTCTTGGAATCACTCAGAAAGGCAAGTATGCAATCAAAGTAACATAAAATTTCTAAATCTTTAAAATCAAACTCTCATTTTATCATAATGTTGTCATTTAATTCTAAAAAGCAATTATCGCAATTTCTATCTGAAGATATAGGTAAAGGGGATATCACAAGTGCATTACTTCCAAAAAAGAAAATCACAGTTAGAATAATTTCAAGAGAATGCGCTATAGTCGGAGGAGCTACACATGCAAAACAAATTTTCAAAATCAAGGGATGTAATGCAAGAATTTTGAAAAAAGATGGCTCTAAAGTGAGACCAAATCAAACTATAATGAGCATATCAGGTGACGCAGGGAAGATTTTGACATGTGAAAGAACTGCACTCAATCTTTTAACAAGAATGAGCGGAATTGCAACACAGACAAACGAACTTGTAAAAAAAATCCCAAAGAAAACAAAACTCTATGCTACAAGAAAAACTGCACCAGGATTGCGATACTTTGACAAAGAAGCAGTAGAGATTGGAGGTGGTAAAAAACACAGATTACGACTAGATGAAATGGTCATGATAAAAGATAATCACATTGCAGTAGGGGATTCTCTTGAATCATTAATCAAAAAAGCAAAAAAGAAACACAAAAAATTTGAAGTCGAAGTTGAAAATACTTCTGATGCAGTACTTGCTGCAAAAGAAGGTGCAACAATAATCATGTTAGACAATTTTACACCAAATCAAATCAGAAAGACAATCACAGTTCTCAAGAATCAGAAATTAAGAAACAAAGTTTTGCTTGAAGCATCAGGTGGAATTAACTCAAAGAATATTTCAAAATACGGACAAACGGGTGTGGACATTATTTCAGTTGGAAGCATTACAAATTCTGTAAAAGGAATTGATATGAGTCTAGAAATTTAGGAATTTAATTGAGATAACAATTCTGAAACTGCCTTGTTTTTTGGATCAATTTCTTGAATTTTTTCACAGCATTGAATGGCTCTTTTGTTTTCTCCTAATTTTTGATGACAATATGCTTTCAAGAGTAAAACATCTACATCATAAGAGCCGATCTCAAGTGCTTTGTCAAAATGAGAGATTGCAGTTTTGTACTTTTTTTTCAGATAGTAAATTCCTCCTACAGTGAACTGTGCATCATGATTGTTAGGAGCCATTCGGAGATATTCTGTGCCTGATTTTAGAGCCTCATCATATTTTTTCTCTTTGGCAAGTTTTTGGAATTCCTTGAATTTTTCAACATTCTTTTTTTTAATGGGATCCTTTGGAGTTCTACTAAATAATCCCACCAAAACAGTCACACATTTAGCTTATCGCAAGCATTCTATCAATTGCCAAACGTGCCTTGTCTGCAATTTCTTTTGGAACGGTAATTACATTTTTCTCATTGACTAGTGCATCATAGACTTTTTCAAGAGTAATCATCTTCATGTACTGGCATTCGGCTTTCTCTGAAGCAGGAATGAATTTCTTATCTGGGTTTTGTTGTCTCATTCTATACAATATTCCAGTCTCAGTTGCTACAACAAAGTTCTTAGATTTTGATTCCTTGACATGATTTAGCATCCCTTCAGTTGAAAGGATTGAAACTTTTTGATTATCAAAACTTCCGTCTGCAACATCATACATCATTGGAGTTGTACAACTGCATTCGGGATGAATTACAAATTCTGCATCTTTCATCGAATCTAATTTTTTAGTTACGTCTTCAGGAGTGATTCCTGCATGGACATGGCATTCTCCGGCCCATATGTGAATGTTTTTTCTTCCAGTCATCTTTGCAACATAGGAGCCTAAGAACATGTCAGGTAAAAACAAAATTTCTTTGTCTTCTGGAATTGCCTTTACTACATTGACTGCATTAGATGATGTACAACAGTAATCAAGTTCTGCCTTGATTTCAGCAGTCGTGTTGACATATCCAACTGCAATTGCATTTGGATGTTGTTTCTTCCAGTTTCTTAATTCATCAACAGTGATTGAATCAGAC
>JBHITY010000071.1:0-5455 GCA_042138585.1 Candidatus Nitrosopumilus sp. | reverse complement strand
TCTGCCATGAGTTTAGCTGCAAAAAGAAGTATTCCCACTCCGATAATTGTTTCAATAAAGTGTGCTTCTGCAGCCATCTCTCTGATAGTTCTGTAGAAATGTGTAATATAAGGCGATACTAGGTTGAAAATTATTTTACTGTTGTAAAATTAAGCAATTTTTTGTGAATTTACAAAAACACCTTTCTTAGAAACAATCTGACCTATTTCCTGACTTGAGATCTTGTGTTTTTTGAATATTGATTTGATTCTCGTTGCTTGTTCCTTTGGTGCTATTACGCAGAATCCTACTCCCATATTGAATGTCTTGTACATCTCCTCAGACTTTACTCCTTGTTCCTCTATGAGACCCATGATTGGTGGTATCTTTGGTAAAGCATCTATTTCATAACCTATTTTCTTGAGACGCAACAATTTGGTAAATGAGCCTCCAGTAATGTGTGCCAGACCATTGATTTTGCATTTTTCTACCATTTCTAAAACAGGCTTTGTGTAGATTTCAGTTGGTTTTAGCAATGCATCTCCTATACTTCCAACTCCTTTTACCTTGTCTTTAACTGAATATTTTTTCAATAATGCTTTTCTAGCAAGTGAGTAACCGTTAGAATGAATTCCTGTACTATTTGCTCCAATTATTACATCTCCTGATTTTATTTTGTTTCCTAACACCATCTGTTTTTTCTCTACCAGTCCGACAACCATTCCTGCTAAATCAAATGCAAAGCCTTTTCCTTCAATAACGTCTGGCATGATTGCCGTTTCTCCTCCTACGATTGGCATTGCAGATTTCTTTGCACCTTTTACCAAACCTTCTACAATCTTTTTGAATATTGTTACATCATTTTTGTTTGCAGCAATGTAATCTACAAATGATATCGGTGTTGCTCCAATACAGATTATATCATTAACATTCATTGCAACACAATCAATTCCTACCGTGTTGTATTTTTTCATCATGTTTGCAATTACAACTTTGGTTCCGACTCCATCAGTGTGTGTTGCTAAAAGTTTTCCACCTGGTATTTCTACAATTCCCGCATAATGCCCAAACCCATGTGCTATCTTTGCTTTTTTCTGAAGCTTGTGTGTTGATGAAATTAATTTTCCAATTGCCATCTGACTTTGTTTAATTTTAGAAATGTCTACTCCTGCTTTCTTGTAGGTTAGAGCCATAGTTTGTTGCCCTTTTGCTATGAATAAAAGAATTTGCCCATTATCTCGATCACATGTACATTCCAGCTATCTCTTCTCTATGCTCTACATATTTTTGAGACAACTCACTAAATTCTGAATGGATTCTATCTTGTTCTTCTTGCAGATCTGTTGTGTCTATGTCTATATCGTAGAATCGATTTAGAGCCTCAATTAACGTGGCTGCTGCCCCTGAATCTGTAGTATCCCTACTTGCCTTTGCCAGTAATGTCAACCCTTGAATTTCTCTTACCAGACATTCGTTTAGTATTCCACCTGGAATTCCTGTGATGAAACCTTGAGGAATCATACTGATGTCTTTGTCTGCCATAGTTCTTACCAAATCCTCTTCTGCTGCACAGTATGCTTTGTCATCATGTTCTGTACTTGCAACTCCATCTAAAATTACAATCTCTTTTGATCCTTTTGTTGATGCCCAATCTAAAATTGATGCAACTAATGAATAAAGTCCTTCCATCCTCAATGTAATTTCACAAATTATTGCGCAAATTGTACCTTCTTTGTTTGCATAGAATCTAAATGGATGACGTAATCTTCCTCTCATAAACACTGTTGATGGTGGAAGATACTTTGATCTCATTACTGCAATTTCATCCATTTCTAATTTGTCAATTATGTGATTAATTGCAACTGGGCCTACTAGTCCTGCACCAACAAATCCTGCAAAAATTACAGGACTCTTTAACTCTCTTTTCTTTATCTCAAAGACTTCAGCTTCTGGAAATTCTTTTGGCACAGTTTTCGTCGATTTCTTCTGTCTAATTACTATACTGGCTAAGTATTTTGTACGCTTTTTGTTAGACAGAATTTAGCAACATTTCTGTAATAATTAGAACTTAAGACCTAAAACGATTAGTTTCTTGGTGACAGTTCTAACTAATTGTGTTTTTCAAAAATAGTATTTAGGATGTCCTGATGATTTGTATGAATAATTTCTACGTGTCTTTTTTATGCAAATTATGTGTAGTATTCTTGTACAATTGATGGGAGTCATTCATCAATACTGTGCCAGACCATAGCGTTTCTGTCAGGTCACTTTTGACCTGATTTTTTACTATACTTTGTGCGTAAAACGAGAAATTTTACTGATAAATTATCAGTGCCCACTAAATAGCAAAATTTCAAATTTTTGTCCATGAGGGGTATGGGATACATATTTGCAGCGAGTTTATTTTTTACAATTCTTTTTAATTCTGCATATGCTCAAACAACAGGGGATCAAACAACCTTGTCTGGAGATCTTCAAAATAATCCTGTAGCCCAAGACATTCTTAAAAAAATTGAACAAAGCAAAAAATGGATTGTGCAAATTGAGAAAAAAAATTTTGAGACTTCTCAAAGGCAGTTAGAATTAGAACAAAAACGTGCTGAAGTACTACAAAGCCTAAAAGATGATCTTAGGAAATGGGAAGAAATCTGGGGTTATTACACATTTGATAGCATGCTTGAAAGAGCACTCGAAAATCATCCTGCAAAAGATACTGATAGCATTTATGATCATCCTCTAAAATTTACTGCATCAAAGATTGATGCTGGAAGAGAAGCATTACAAAAAGTCATTTTGGATGGGGGGAGTCCTGAACAAGCAAGAGATGCATTTGTCAAAGCTGCAAAAATAACTCGCGCTGAAATGTTGTCTGCCAATACACTATACAATGTTCTACACAATAATGCATACTATAACCAACAAGTTCTCTTTGAATCTAATGGCAAATTTGACTATGAATTATCTGGAGAGGAACTACGAAAATATTATCAAGATTTCAGAACAAACCCTGAATATCTAGATGCAAATCCATTTGATTCTGTATCTTGGGAAGATTTGAGCAAAACTAATCCTAGTACCGAATGTAGACCTGGCCATACCTTAGTCTATAGAATTCATGCTAGTGATTACGTGTGTACTACAGAGTACACCGCTGAGATGTGGGTTCGACACGGAATGGGAAAACTAGTGACTGAAAACTTTGTAGAAAAAGAACCTGTTGATATTAAGAAATTAGATTTTGACAGGATTTCAAAGAAAGTAGAAAATCTCAATTCCAGAATTCAAAACATGCAAGAACATTATGAGAAAAAAATACATGACACAAAATTAGAGTACAAATCCCTTTTTAGTAAAATCTCTGATGAACAAAAACAGGCAGAACAACTAGCACTTCAGAAATTCAACAATTCACAAATAAAACAAAAACAACTCAGCCAAGAAATAACTGAGATTAGAGAAAAATACTCTAATCTTGAAGAAGGCATTTCAACTGATCAAACCCGTATCATGAAGATTCTCGAAGAACAACATGTTCTAGATATGGATGATTTTGTTAGAAATTATCAACATGATTCAGAGTTGAAACTAGTATGGAATTTTGGAATTCCTACCTTTGAGATGTCTTAGTTATTTTTTTGCATAAAGAGACCCAACATTGTGTGTCCCTTGTCTGTAATTGTATAGATCATGTTTGCTCCAACTGCCTCCTTTTTGACAAAGTTGTAATCAACACATAAGTGAAGATAGTTCAGAAATGACTTTTTCATTCTGATCTTTGATTTTGAATACAATTCTGAAAATGTCATTGGATTTCCTCTTAATTGGTACAGTAATTTCAATAATGACAAAGTACTGTAATCTCTAGTTCTTGCTTTTACTGCACCTAGAATTTCTTCATCCCTCTTGATTATGAAATCTTCGAATTGTTCTGCCACTTCTAGTGGTACGTATGTTAGTCTTGCTCGCATCATACCGTATGGTACGGTACATTACTTTATTAGTCTTTAACTTGAGCTTTGTTGATCTTTCTAGCTGATTTTTTTACACCTGTATTTAATGCCTAAAACATCAGTTCATCATGTATGAACTGGATACGATCTGCTATTACAGATGATATTGGCCTAATCTCATAAATAACCCCTTTTTTTGAAAAATATCAATGAAGAAAATAGAGGCTGTAATCAAAAGAAAGAATTTTCCTACGATTAAATCTCATTTACATCTAGTTGGCACATACATTATTGATAAACGAAATTTAGAAGACAGCAACATCTATGATGAATCAAAAGGCTCTCGAGTTGGTTCAACCGGACTCAAATCAATTCCATTAGCTAAAATCGAAATGGTAGTACCAGACAAAGATGCCCGAAAGGTAGTTGAAATGATTTCAAAAAATTCTGGATTAACTGCAAGTCATGGCGGAAAGATCTTTGTCTCTGAAATGGAAGAAGTAGTTGACATGGAAACAAATGATGCTACCCAAGATCTTGAACTAGTTTTAGATGAAAAATCTCATTCAATGCAACTTCCAAAACGTAGTAGATTTGTCCCATTACAAAAATTCACTTTACATAAACTCCAAATAATCTATGAGGAAAACAAAGAAACTCTTAGAACCGATTACAGAATAAAATCATTTAGTGACTTTGTTAATCATTGCATTATGAAATACCTCCCAACATTAGAAAAACAACTAAAGAATCCTACAATTGTTTATGAAAACAATTTTGGCGATTTCTAATTTCTAGAAAATATAATCTGAAAATAACCACAATCCAACCAAAGTCAAACCTACTCCTGCCATAGCTAACTTTGCAATGAATATTTTTTTAGAAGTTTTCATATAAAGAATAATAAAATTGGTGGTATAACAATTATTCCAATGATTACAGCTACCTTTGGGTAATCTTTAGCGTTGATTGGTTGCATCTTTTCTCTATGAAATAACTTGTTTTTACGAATACTCATATTGATCACATAATTGTTGATTCGCCTTCGTCACCTGTGGCAATATCTACTGCACGTAACACTTGTGAGATGAATATTTTTCCAACCCTACCTTTTTCTTTGATGATTTTAACTACTTCATCTTCTTTGGACTCAGGGATGATTGCCTCTATAAAGTACTTCTCACTAAATTGTGGGATAAAGATCTCACTACCTTTGGAGGCGTGAATTTCTGGACCTGGTCTCTTACCTCTACCTCTAACTTTGGTAACTGTAAGGCCGCCAATTCCTACATTTTTTAGTGCTTCACTAATTGCCATGACGTCGTTTTCACCTAGAATAATTTCTATCTTGAGCATTTGATAATTGTAATTGCAACTTGATAAATATAATTTCTGATTTTGTATATCAAATGATTATCATTTGACAATCAAATTAGGATATTGTTATTAATCAAAAAATATTTTTTTTCTCATGGTACTTGATTCTGGAGATACAGCATGGATGCTTGTAGCTGGAAGTCTTGTAT